>JANTGG010000001.1 GCA_024763035.1 Desulfocapsa sp.
TTTTTCATGGACCAGTGGATGGCAACGGCATGACCGCCGTTATCCCGCATAACCCCTTTGGGCATGCCCGTTGTTCCGGAAGTATACAGAATATAGAGGGGATCTGTAGCAGCAACGGCAACGCAGTCTGCAGGCTCACTTGTGCGGCAGAGTTCTTTCCAGTCGAGATCCCGCCCCTCCTGCAGCTCAGCCTGAATCACGTCACGCTGAAAGATGATGCATTTCTCAGGTTTGTGGTCGGATTGCTCAATGGCTTTGTCCACCAGGGGTTTATAGGCTATGGTCTTTTTTCCCTCGACGGCACCGGACGCGGTTACCAGCACCTTGGGTTGGGCATGGTCGATGCGGATGGCAAGCTCACTTGCGGCAAAGCCTCCGAAAACAACGGAATGCACAGCACCAAGACGTGCACAGGCAAGCATGGCGACGGCGGCTTCCGGGATCATGGGCATGTAGATAATAACCGTATCCCCTTTTTCCACACCCTGGGCCTTCAGGGCACCTGCAAACTGTGCCACCTCGCTCTGCAGCTCTTTGTATGAGATCTTACGAATGGTGTCCGTTACCGGAGAATCATAGATGATGGCAGTCTGCTCTCCGCGTCCACCCTCCACATGCCGATCCACGGCGTTGTAACAGGTGTTGAGCTCAGCTCCCGGATACCAGCGGTAATGGGGAGGATTTGAAGCATCAAGGACTTTGTCCCATTTCTTAATCCAGCTGATACCTTCTGCAGCTTTTGCCCAGAATTCTTCAGGCTGTTCAATGCTTTGTCTGAATAAATCGTCTAGTTGTCCCATGGTGTCCTCGAATAAATGTAGTATGGCGAGAAGGCGTTCTCTTTCTGTTACAGTGCCAGATTATGTATACCTAAAAGGAGTCCGTTGTTCAAGTTCTCCACAGAAGAGAGAACTCTTTTTGCATTCTTTCTTCAATTTTTTTCCACCGTATAGTATGCTTTAGGTGGTATTTGCATATGGAAGGTGTTGGAATCGATACGCTCTTGTGAATTTTATCGGTTACGATTATACGAAGGCTCCCAACACATTAGATGCTTCTTTTTTACGGTGATTTATAATCTTGGCATGGGCGATAATCAAAAACAATCCATATTGCTGGTTGGCAAAGACACAGTCAGCCAGAAAGCCATCAGGAAAATACTGGCTGATCTTGACGTTGAGGTGGTAACAGCCGAATCCGTTGACGATGTTATGGGGCTTGTGATGGGATATGATTTTGCCCTGATCCTCTTTGATGTGGATCCTCCTGATACCCGCCCCTTTCAAACCGCAAGAATCCTTGCCGGCAATGAAAAAACCTGGTTTGTGCCTTTGATTTTTCAGTCTGAGGCGGATGATTTCCTTTTGCTTGAAGAAAAAGGTTATGATGCCGGCGGCGTGGATTTTCTTACCAAACCTGTAAATGCAACCATCTTACGGGCCAAGGTGAAGGTCTTTCTCGAACTCGACACCCGTCAGCGTCATCTGGCATTTGCCACCAACAAGATTCAGGAACAGAATCTAAGACTGGAGCAGCGTGCCATCCGCGATGGTTTGACCGGCTTGTATAACCATAAGCATCTGCAGGAACAACTGGCAAGGGAGGTGTCACTTGCCAGACGCTACCATGCCCCTCTTTCGGTTTTTCTCATGGATCTGGACTTTTTTAAGGATGTCAACGATTCCTGCGGGCATCCATTCGGTGATTTTGTCCTAAAGGAATTTGCGGCGAGAGTGAAGGCGGACCTTCGTGTCTCCGATATTTTCGGTAGATACGGAGGGGAAGAGTTTCTTGTTATTTTACCCAATGTGGATCGTAAAAAAGCAGAAGTTGTTGCCGAAAAAATTCGTAAGGAAGTTGCGTCTGCTGTATTTTCCAACAAGCGGTATTCCCGGTATGTAACGGTATCCATCGGTGTTTATTCCGGTGTGGGCAACGAAGTCGTTTCTCCAGCTATGATCGTGGAGTATGTGGATAATGCCCTCTATGCGGCAAAGGCGGAAGGGCGAAACCGAGTGGTTCATTACTGTACGCCAAGAGAGCAGGTACATAGTAATGACGAGCATTTCAGTGATATCGTCGGCGGCTCTCAGCAGAGTCAGCTGAATAATACCATTGAAAAAGCCCGTGCCATGAGCCTTGCCTCCTTTGAGGCAATGGTGCATTCGCAGACCCGTGAGTACGATATGCTGGTGCAGCGGAACGATTTATTCGGCAAGGTGTTGCTGCAGGTTGCTGATAAGTTAAACCTTCCTGAGAAATTGATTCATTCCTTCCGGCGGGCGATAAAACTCCATGATCTTTTCCGTTGCTATATTCATGATAGTTCCCTTGAAACAGAAGGAGCGCTTAGTAAAGAGCAGGAAGAGATGCTGTTTGATCAGCCGCTGATGCTGCGTGAGCTTACCACCATGTTTGATTTTTTTGCTTCCGAACGGGTTATTCTTTACTCTCACCACGAACATTACGATGGGACAGGGTATCCGGACGGGCTGAAAGGGAATGAGATACCCATGGCTGCCAGAATATTTTCGGTTATTGATTCTTTTGTGGCGATGATTGCTCCTGTCGCCAATAAAAAGGGCATGGATGTCGTGGAAGTGCAAAAAGAATTCCGGACGCATGCCGGAACGCAGTTTGATCCGTTTCTTGTGGATGTGCTGATGCAGGTTATCAGCGATGAGACATTTTTTCTAAGTGAGGAGGGTGAGGCGGATGCTGGGAAAACAGAATCCTGAACAGGTACTGCTGTATAAACGGGTTTCGTCCTGTGTCGAAGGGTTTGCTCCGCTACCTTCTGTTGCCATGCGGGTTCTTGACCTGGTGACCGATCCCGATACCACTGTTGCCGATTTTGAAAAGGTGCTGCAGGGGGATGTATCCCTGGTGGCGGCAGTGTTGAAGCTTGCCAATTCGGCATTTTACGGGCTGAGAAGGCAGGTAGATTCGTTACGTCATGCTCTCACGCTTCTTGGAAAAAGTGAAGTGCAGAATCTTATTCTGATGAAGGTTCTGTTCCGGTCATTTAGGGCGACGGACAATCATCAGCAGGGAATTATGACCGCTATCTGGCGTCATGCTCTCGAGACAGCAACTGCTGCAGAGGCAATAGGTACAGTTGTTGATGAGGAGAGCCCGCTGTTGTTCCTGGGGGGGATGCTCCACGATATCGGCAAAGTCCTGATTGTCAGCGAGTTCTTTTCGGAGGTTGAAAAACTGGAATCCTACGGCATTCCGGGTGGAATCAGCAATGAGGCTGAGGAACAGGAAATCTTTGGCTGCGGTCACTCTAAACTGGGTGGTCAGCTGCTCTATCGCTGGCTTTTTCCTGTACACCTGGTGGATATTGTTGCCCAGCATCATGACTACGACACCATTGCTGAAAAGGAGGTGGCGGGAAGGATCCTGATCCTTGCAAATCTTCTCAGCTGTCTGGTCACCCTTATGGAATGGGAACACACCGTAATGAACAGAGAAGAAGAGCTTGCACAGGTTCGCTCGCTTCTGCTCAGCTGCGGGGAAGCATCTGGGTTGATCAGGGATGCTGAGAGTCTGGACAGTATTATTGATCTGTACCGGCAGCGTCTTGAAGATCGCAGAGACCTGCTTGAGCTGATGGCTGCCGGGTAATTCTGCTGCGGCTGCTTTAAAGAAAGTTCGGAACCCTGCGGCTCTTGAACTGTCTGGAAATAATGTTTGCTACAAGGGCATACCGTTAAAACCGGTATGCCCTTATCTTTTATTGTTGAAAGCAGTATATACGTTTGTATACATTACATTTGTCGTCTCCCTGACTTGTCCAGGCACTATTTGTTGCACTAGTCCTGCCCGTCTCTCCATTCCACAGTGATGAAAAAGTTGACCAGTCAGAACATGTTGTGGCAGCAGTTACCGCTCCGGAGCTAGAGGTGCCCGTCCATATCTCCTCTGTTGCTATTTGCACGTTATGCTCTTCACGGTTTATGGTGTGTTGAATTGTCCCGTCTGTCAGGTCTGCATAATTCTCTGCCACTATCGTTGTCAGGTCGGGGAGCATGTATGGTCCCATACTTTTGCTGAATCGTGAGCCTGGAGAGCTGCTGCTTGTGCTGATCCATGCCTTATATGTTCCCGGCAGACCAGCCGCTGCAGCCAGATTGCTGCATCTGCTGTCTGCTCCACTGGCCCCTTCCATACTCCCGTGATACTTTGTACTGCTGACAAACACTATTTTGTGATTGCACTGTATGTTTCCATTGGCGTCAATTCCCACCATTACACTGGATCCGGGACAGTGCTGGCTGGGAGCTACACCCGGAGGCCCCTGAATTCCCTGCAGGCCTTGAGCTCCCTGCACCCCTTGAGGTCCCTGTGCCCCCTGAGGACCTACGTCTCCGGACTCTCCCGGGATACCTTGAAGGCCTTGAGAACCGGCTGCTCCTTCCGGTCCAGTAGCTCCCGCCGCTCCCTGTGCTGCCAGGAGATCCCAGTTTGCAGACGGCGGATAGCTGCCGCCGTTGGACTGGTGACCCTGCACGCACACATAGCTGCTTCCATTATACTGGACACCGTCGCCGATTTTATAGATGGCAGCGGCGTTCCATGTTCCCTGCCAGTACATGTAATGTTGTGCACTGCCCAGGGGAATGACCACAACCTGTGCCGCCGCAGCCATTGCCGGTGCCAGAAAACAGAGGGCGGTAATTGCAGTTTTTACAATGCGTTTCTTCATTTTTCTTCCTCATCTGTATGGTGGTATGTGAATGACCTTGTGCTTTTATGTTTTATAAAAGAGACCAAGCCGCTGTTTTCTGCGCTCGAGAATGTCGCCGCTGTTTTTCCAGAGTTCCAGCAGTTCATTCAGTTTTTTTTGTTTGCTCACTTCATTCCAGGGGAGTATTGCCGGATGGTCGCCGGGGGTGGCATCGATGTTTATTTCCGGCAGGCGCAGCAGGTAGGTGTTTGCTCTGATGTCGAGATGAATCTGGGCGATTCCGAGGTCACCGATCGCTCTTGCAGTGGCATCGTCACAGCGGAACAGTATGGAAAATCCTCCCCGGTAGGGATTGGGGCGGTTGACAGCACGCAGTACCTGGCATCCCCACTGTTCGAGCTGGAGGATAAATGGCTGCAGACATCGTTGGCTCTCCTGATGATTCATGGTGCTGATTTACCATATTTACTGTGGAAAAGACATGAAAAGTTAAAAAAGGCGGGGACGGTGGAAAAAAAATCTCCATTACTTGTGCCGCTATATATTTTCAACAGTTACAGCCTTCCTTTGTACGTCATAATAAAGAGAAATTCCTGTGCCCCGGACAGGAGAGAATTCGGACGTTCATGTGTATCTGTCCGCCATCTGAAAAAGCATTTTTTTTACGAGAGAGGTCAAAAAATGTTTGACGGATTTTTTATATGTGATAAATAAGACTTTAAATATCTTATTTATCACATATGGGAAAGGTTCTGAATGAGACTTACGCGTGCCGGAGAATACGCAGTCAGATGTATGATGTATCTGTCGCACAAGGGAAAGGGGGTTCTGGTTTCCAAACAGGAAATTGCAGAGCGGGCGGATATCCCTGCCCATTTTCTGGCAAAAATCGCCCAGGATTTGGCTAAGGCACATCTTATTGCCATCCGCCAGGGTCCCAAAGGCGGCTACAGTCTCAGCAGAAATCCTGATGAAATCACCCTTCTTGAGGTGGTGGAGGTGATGATAGGAGAGATTTATCTGAACGATTGTGTGGGACGGCCGACGTCATGTTCTGCGAGTAATCGCTGCAGCGTACATGCGGTCTGGGAAGAGGCGAGGAATCAGCTGCGCGGCACCCTTGGCGGTGTCAGTCTTGCCGAGCTTTCTGAAAAGGAGTCTTGTATTCCCACTTTTCCTGTGCATAATATACAGTAACCACTGATTTTTATTGAGAGGATATAAAAGGAGGAGCTGTGACATGACTACTGCAGCAACACGGGTACTCGACTTTTATCGTGACGGATTCAGGCGGATGACCGTTGGCAAAACGCTCTGGAAAATTATCATTATCAAGCTTCTGATCATGTTCGCCGTGTTAAAGCTTTTTTTCTTCCCAAATTTCCTGAAGACCAATTTTGAAACAGATGAGCAACGGGCCGATTACGTTCTGGAGCAGATAACCAGATCACCGGTTCATAATAATTAATTGTTGGTCAGCACCTTGCAGCCGACGAACAGACAATACTTTTTTAGGAGGAAAAGATGATTGATGTAGATCTCAGTCTGGTGAACTGGTCACGGGCGCAGTTTGCGTTCACAGCCATGTATCACTGGATATTTGTGCCATTGACTCTGGGACTGTCATTTCTGTGTGCATTCTATGAGACGATTTATCTCAAAACAGGGGATGAAGAGTGGAAAAAGATCACCCGTTTCTGGATGACGCTCTTTGGTATCAACTTTGCGATTGGCGTTGCCACCGGCATTATTCTGGAGTTTGAGTTTGGGACCAACTGGTCCAATTACTCCTGGATGGTGGGTGATATCTTTGGAGCACCGCTCGCCATTGAAGGGATTTTTGCCTTTTTCATTGAAGCCAGTTTCTTCGCCGTTATGTTTTTTGGCTGGAATCGTGTGTCCAAGGGATTTCACTGCTTCTCCACCTGGATGGTGGCGATCGGATCCAACCTTTCAGCGGTCTGGATTCTTGTTGCCAACGGCTGGATGCAGAATCCTGTGGGGATGGTTTTTAATCCGGAAACAGCCCGGTTTGAGATGGAGAATTTTGCGGCAGTGGTCTTTAATCCGGTGGCTGTGTCTAAATTTACCCATGCCTCTTCATCCGGCTTTGTGATGGCGTCTGCGTTTGTACTCACCGTTTCCTGCTGGTACCTGCTGCGGGGAAAACATGTGCAGATGGCGAAAAAATCCATCGTTGTTGCCTCGGTCTTCGGACTTATTGCTTCCGTCTTTGTCGGTTTTACCGGTGATGAGGCCGCTTATGAGGTTGCCCAGAAACAGCCCATGAAACTCGCCGCCATGGAAGGTCTTTTTACGGGGGAACGTGGTGCCGGGCTTGTGGCATTTGGAATCATAAATAATAGCAAAGGTCCCGGTGACGCTCAGGATGCCTTTCTCTTTGATGTGAAAATTCCCGGACTGCTCTCACTACTTGCTAATCGTGAATTCGGTTCTTTCGTGCCCGGTATTGATGATCTGGTATACGGCAATGAAAAAGAGGGTGTCATGGGGGTGAACACCATGATGGAAAAAGGAAAGCTTGCCCTTGCTGATCTTTCTTCCTTCAGGGAGGCGAAGAAAAACAACCTTGAGGATGCTGCAGCCGATGCTCTGGCAAGATTCGAGGTGAACAAGGAGTTTATGGGATATGGCTATCTGAATACACCGGAAGAGGCTGTACCCCCTGCCAATATTGTTTTTAATGCCTTTCATCTGATGGTCGTCATGGGAACACTTCTTCCGGCGATCTTTGCTGCATTTCTTTTCTTTACCTTAAAAAACAGTGTTACCAAGCAAAAATGGCTGCTTCCCGTGGGGCTGTTCACCGCCCTGTTTGCATTTCTGGCTCAGCAGGCTGGATGGGTGACCGCAGAAGTCGGTCGTCAGCCCTGGGCGATTCATGGAATGATGCCGGTGAAAATTGCCACAACGAACCTTTCTACCACGTCTGTGCAGATTACTTTTGCAATGTTTGCGGCAGTTTTCACTCTGCTGCTCCTTGCTGAAATTTCCATTATGCTGAAACAGATAGCCATCGGACCGGAGGGCCATTAATAATGATATCAAATTTAGATTATGTAACGCTGCAGCAACTCTGGTGGGTGCTCTGCTCTGTTGTCGGTGCTCTTTTTCTCTTTCTCACATTTGTTCAGGGCGGTCAGACACTGCTCTGGCAGGTGGCAAAGAATGAAACCGAGAGTGCACTTATCATCAACTCTTTAGGGAGAAAATGGGAACTGACCTTTACCACTCTGGTTCTCTTTGGCGGCGCACTTTTTGCCTCTTTCCCTCTCTTTTATTCTACCAGCTTCGGTGGTGCCTACTGGGTTTGGATTCTGATCCTCTTCACCTTTATCATCCAGGCAGTAAGTTACGAGTACCGGACAAAACCCGCAAATATATGGGGTGCCAAGACCTATGAGCTGTTTCTGCTTATTAACGGTGTGGTGGGTGTGTTGCTGATCGGAGCTGCTGTCGGTACGTTTTATACAGGATCCAGTTTCTCCCTTAATGAACTGAATCAGGTGAGCTGGCAGTATACCCTTGGCGGAGTGAATCTGCGTGGGCTTGAAGCTGCCTTCTCACTCTTTAATCTTTCCCTTGGACTGTTCCTGGTTTTTAATGCGAGGGTCCTGGGGGCACTGTACCTGATCAACAATATTGACTTGACAGAAGTTCCTGCCCTTGAAGAACGCTTGCGTAAACAGGTGTGGAGCAACTTTGTCTGTTCGCTCCCCTTCCTTCTCTTTGTGGTCGTTGCCATTCTTCTTCGAAAGGGATTTGGCGTTGACGAGAATGGAATGGTTTCCATGGTTTCTTTTAAATATCTCTTTAATCTGCTTGCCCTTCCCCATCTGCTGCTTATGCTGCTTGTCGGACTGGTACTGGTTATCTGGGGTGTGTTTGCAGGGGCGAAAAAGGGCAGTACTCAAGGGATCTGGTTTGCCGGACTTGGTACCGTACTCGTTGGTCTCTGTGTTCTGTGTGTGCCTGCCTTCAACTCCACGGCATTTTATCCATCGACCGTTGACCTGCAGTACAGCCTCACCATTTATAATGCATCGTCAAGTAAGTTTACCCTGACGACCATGACCTATGTTGCACTGGCCATTCCCTTTGTTTTGGGCTATGTGGCGTATCTGTGGAAACAGATGGACTCCAGGAAACTGACCACAGAAGAGGCTATGGACGGTGAGGCATACTAGGAACGTGTCTGGAATGCCCTTTCCCGGACAAGCTCCAGGAGGCAGTTGTAACCGAATGTATAATATTTTGAATGTATAATATTTTTTATCATAAAGGAGAAAACAATGGCTGCTGTATTACTGATTGCCTATATTGTTGTAATCGTTGTGTCCTATAAGGGGGCTGTGATTGCCCTTGATAAGGCAGGTTTGCTGTAGCTCCTGTCTGAATAAGAAAGAAGCAATGGGAGGCGCTGCCTCCCATTGTGCGTTATTCCCTCCCTTAACTTGTGTGAAAACCATGTCAAATTGTGATCAGAAAGTGACCCTGCTGGGATCAAATGTAAAAATCAGAAATCTGCCGATTAAACAGGTGAGTCTGCTGGAAGAAGGCAATCTCCCAGCATACGGATATAATCCCGGAGATCATGTGGAGCTGATGGCGGGCGATATCTCTGTGGAGTTCGGGCGTCTTGAGCAGTTTCTCACCTGGCTCTCTGCCTATGTTGCGGAATCAGATCTCTCTCCACGTATTCACTCCGTAACGTACGGGGAACAGAAAGACATCTTTCAGATTTTCAAGAAGTACAAAAATACCAAGATTGAGAGGGAGGATCACGGTTGGTTTATGGTCAACCAGTATCTGCCGGCGACCGGTCGCTCTGTCTCAGCTGAGAGCTTTGTTGTTGATGATTCCAACCGGGAACTTTTTTCTGAAAATAACGGGCTGGTGGTTATAGATGATTCCGGGCATCCGCCGGAATTGACCCGGGAGGATCTTAAGAGAAATCCAAATGCCTGGGCAATTGCGATGGGTATCAGTGTCGCCCACTGGAGCAGTTGGGCAAAACGGCTTGGAGAACGTTTCACCCTGTTTTGCAGACTTTCGGATCTTGAAACCACCCGTATGGAGATGGATTGTTCGGTAAACTGGGAGACTATCGTTGCCATGTGTCTGCGGGCATTACGGACAGATGAGGTCGGCTTGTGGGATACTGCGGCGGGTAGATTTCGCTGCCATATTATAGTGGAGATGTTCCCCCACGGAATTTTGTATATTGGTCCGGCTGGAAGTTTTTTTCGGCATCGCAGGGGGTGTCTGCCGGAAAAAAGTTCTCCCCGTCAGCGTGGTTCCGTTCCCTGTTACGATACGCTGGTTCCTGCCATGCTCGCCATGGATTCCCTGCGTTTTAGAGATTTTATTTTCAGCAGGAATTATTTCTATGACCTGTCCACCAGGGTATTAAATAACTGGGATGATCTGTATCATCACGGATATTATTTTAAAGGAAGCCTGGAATTTCCCAATCTGGATTTTTCCAAAAGTTTTCCCGGCGGCTATGCCTGTTCATTTATCGATCAGGGACCTCCGGATCCGAGCTTTTTTGAGCTGCCTCCGCTCACTGCTGATTTTGAATCAGTTCTGGAGCTTGTTGCCAGCCAGGTCTGGTCCAACGAAAAGAAACGTGCCCTCCGGCAGTTCTTTAATTTCAGGAAACCTTCACCTGCCTCTGTTAATCCATCCCTTGGCAGCACCCACGGCTATATGGATGAGATTGTCTCTGTTTTAAATAATTTAAAAGAAGAGGTAAACCGTAAGACAGGATTTGAAAACCTGCCAATTTTCCAGGTCGGGCATCTGCGAACAACAGATCCGGCAGAGATCGATCCGGTGATCACCCTGCAAAATGTGATGGATTCCTATGTTTCCAAGGAAAGCGTACTGCGTCCCCTCTGTCTGGGTGTTTTTGGTCCTCCGGGATCCGGCAAATCCTTTGCGGTAAAACAGGTGGCAGAGGTGATTGGCAGGAAATGTGAAGGTGATCCCTTTGACTTTTTTGAATTTAATCTCACTCAGTTTGCTTCCCCCGATGAGATCAACTCCGCCATTGAGCCGGTGCGTGCTTCTGTTGCGAGGGGAAAGGTTCCCATTGTTTTCTGGGATGAATTCGACTGTCGTTATGACGATTATGAGTTCGGATATCTGCGTTATTTCCTCCCCTCAATGCAGGACGGAGTGACTTATGTTAACGGAATTCCTCATTTTATCGGCAGGGCGATTTTTGTTTTTGCCGGTGGGGTGAAGGCGAGCTGGTCGGGCATGGAGAGGCTGATTGATCAGTCCGACCGGGAAGAGCTTGCTCTGATGAAAACCTTGAAAATTCCGGATTTTATGAGTCGTTTGCGGGTGGTTCTTGATATTGACGGAATCGATCTGCCGGATATTCTGCTTCGTGATTCCGCCAACAGTGATGATCTTGAAGAGCTGCGCCGGGTTCTTTTAAAACGTGCCTTTATTATTGCCCACCAGATGGATACCCATTGGAAGACAGCGGCACGTAAGACATCGGGTCTTCTGTTGCGTTTGTTGCTTGGCCGCTATAAATTCGGAGCCCGTTCCATCGAGGCGGTTATTGAAGCCAGCCGTGCCTCAGACAGGCTGGTGTATGGACTGCCGGAACTGATAGCTCCTTCTGCTGCCAGGATCCATGCGGAGTGGCGTATTGACCTGGAACGTCGGATCGATCAGCTGCGAAAGCTCGAAGGTATGCGGGCAGTCTGGTAGGCAGGAATGATGAACGATTCCCATACTGGCGAATTTCCTTTTTTTTCATTCTGGATGGTGTAAGCTGATATGTAGCAAGGACGGAGCCGTCAGGCACAGTTCAGTGTTCCGGTTTTTTATGGGGCGCTCGATAGTCGAAGAGAACAACATGATACCGTGGAACACAATGCAGAAACATGGACACTAAGGTATCAATTCAGCTGGAAAAAAGAGGGAAATGGAAGAAAAACAGCAGACCCGTGATGGGGATCGTCCCGATATGATTGTAGATTTGGAACGACTGAAAACAAATTGTCACGGCAATCTTGATATTGTCGCGGAGCTTGTCGGTCATCTTCTGGAGAAGAGTCAGCCCAAGTGGACAGCGTCTCTTGAAGAGGGGATACGGGCAAAAGACAGTGGGGCTCTGCGAGAGACCTGTCACGCAATGAAGGGTGCAGCCGCCACTGTATTCGCCTGGCGTCTTTCTAATCTTGCCGCAGATCTGGGGGGCTATGCCCGGAGTGAAGATTTTACCGCATGTGAGCAGCAGCTGCTCTCCATCCGTGACGCCTTTACAGAACTCGATCAGTGGAAGAGGGAGAATTTGTAATTCCGGCTTCCAGTATTTTTCATGATCAGCACTGACGCTCAGGTAAATGCAAAATGGATCTGGATCAAATCCAGATTAACTGTGCTTTGATTTTATTCTTTGGTACCGCAGCGTAAAAAGACCGCCTGTATGAGCAGGCTGTTATCAAAGGTTATATCCCCGCTTCCCAATGAGTCGGCTCCCAGATTGGACATGGTGTCAGCTTGGTCCAACTGGTCAAAACCAAATTTCCAGCCAAGCCATGTTTTCTGGAATGAGTAGGCATATTCAGGACCGTAGTAGCTAAACTCGTTTTCATCCAGATCTTCCTCTGTCAGTGTCCGTGCCATCCCCACAAGAACAAGATCTGCCCCTTTGGCTTCCGCTTCCTGAAAGAGTGCAGAAGCGATGTCGTCTCCTGTGGATTTTGCCTTACTGCCCATCACCAGGTGGGCAAACGCCGTACATTCAGGCGGGACACTTTCTTCCAAAAAAGTGAAAAAGCAATCTTTGGTCTGCGGATAACAGAGTCCATTATAGGTGGGCGTCTCTGAAAAACAGCCGCCAAGGAATGCGGTGAGGAGAAGGAGGGAAAAAAGTTTTATTCTTTGCATAATCAGACTGTAGTATAGAGGAATATCAGTGTCTTATAAATTGTGCTCATGCTTTTTGGGGAAAGTATCTGCCGCAGGTACTTTTATACCCCGGGGAGAATATTTAAAATAGTGCTGCCTGCCCTTTGTCTCCAATGTCAGGCGGTACTTTTCAAACAAAGGAAAAATACGCTATTTTTTCTCTTTTGACCACGATTTTTTTCTGTGAACCGGGGAGACCGGGTACAGGCCCCGGTGATTCCAGAGCTTTTCAGTGATTTTGGGCTGCTCCATGGTAAATAAAAAAACAAAGGGAATGTGGTGTCTCTGGATAGTCTCGTTGTTGTTGATCCCCCTGCTTTCAATCTTTGGGAGGGGGCTGCAGCTTGCGCTCTATAAGTCGGTTCCCCTCTCTTTCCTTGCGTGTTGCGTTTATTCTCTTTTTGCTGTTTCTCTTCTCTGTTATCTTCTGTTGTTACGGAGGGCAGGCAGACTTTCCGACAGCTGGCAGCTGCTCTGGCTTGCCGGGCTGACCTGGTACTGTTATGGAGATCTTCACTTTGTGGAAAAGATTCATCTCCTGCTTTTTGGTATGTTCGGTTTTTTTTCTTACCTTCTGTTTACCTGGAAAACGGCACTTTTCACAGGGTTTGCCCTCTCCCTGCTCGATGAATTCCTGCAGTATCTCCTGGCGGCGCGGGTGGGTGACTGGCGTGACGTGCGACTGAATCTGTTTTCTGTATGTATTGGATTGTTCCTGGCGTCTCTTTTGCGAAGAGATGCTAATGAAGGACAGGTATCATGAAGATTTTTGTTACACTGTTAACGGCGGCTGTTTGCGTCTGCACGGGAGGAGAATGCGTGGCTGAGCTGTATGTTGTGGTGTTTGATGTGGGTATGGGACAAAGTATCTTTTTGATAGAGGGAGACCATGGCATACTGATTGACACCGGTGTTGCCGACCAGGCGCCTCATGTCCTGGAAAGAATGAGTGCGGCAGGACTGCAGCAGCTCGATTATCTGTTTCTCAGCCATCTCCATCCTGACCATGCTGCAGGGTATCCACAAATTCGGCAGGCGTGGCCACGGGCGATGGTGAAGGGGAACTGCCATTCACCGGACGGTGTGCAGTCTTCTGAAAGGGACACGGCTGTGGCACTCACCGGGCTTCTGGAGGGAGATGACCTGTATGGATGTCTTGCTGCCGGTGATGTGATGCACTGGCGTGGTCACACGTTCAGCATCCTGTGGCCCGATACAACTGCCGGGAAAACAAACCTCAATGCTGCTTCACTGGTTATTCTGCTGACCACCCGGGATGGGCGAACGCTGCTCATAATGGGGGATGTGGATACTTCAGTGGAACTTCGTATTGCAGAGGAACTCCGGACTGTTTTGCCTGCGGAAGGTGTTGATATCTTTGTCGCCGGTCATCATGGAGCTGCAGACAGCTGCAGTAAAGATCTGTTACGGCAACTCACGCCTCTTTATGCGCTTGTCTCGGTTGAAGAAGGAAACCCTTTTGGCTATCCGGACGCACAGTCCATGGCAGTTTTAAGGAAATACAGTCAGCAGGTTTTGAGGACTGATGAGGAGGGAGATATCTGTTTTGTTATGGGTGTGGGAGGAATTGTTCCCTGTGAAATGTTTCCGTCAAAGGAAAGCGGCAGGGGAACGGAGTAGTGCCCTCCCCCTGCTGCAGTTCTGATGATTCCGGCGATTGATCAGCCCTGTGCCTCTTTCTGTGCCTTTGCATAAGCAGTGGCAGCACATTCGTTTTTGCCGAGATCCAGTTCTTCCTCTTTTTCTTCGTCGTACTGTTCCATATTGCCATTGGCAAGCCGGATAAGGGCATACTCTGCAGGTTGCTGCCGCATGTTTGTCTTGATGTACTCGAGAAATTCTTCTTTGCTGGCAATGTTGTAGACCGACTCGTTTCGTTTCTTTATTGTCCCAAAGTCCATCAGGAAGAGCAGGTCATCTGTTGCTTCCTGCCAGTCCATATAGTGACCGGGCAGGATGAGCAGATCGTCGGCGAGCTCTTTTTTTATCATAAGCATGGAGTTATAAAGAAGAACTGCCCAGTCCACAGCCTGACCGCCGAGGTCGGGACGTCCAAGGGAATCGATAAAGATCATATCCCCTGAGATCAGATATTCTTTATTCACCATGAAACAAGACGATCCGGGGGTGTGACCGGGGGTGAAGATAACGGTGACTTCTGTGTCACCCTCACTGAATCGGTGAATGTCTCGGTCGACCAGGGGGGTGCAGCCGGCATTTGTGCCCTCAAAGTCGCTGCCGCCGAAGAATTCTGCGCCGGTTTTATCGGCAATCACACGAGATCCGGAAATATAATCCGCCTGCAGGTGGGTCTCAAAGGTCTTGATGATTTTACACCCTTTGGAACCGGCGAAGTTGAGATAGAAGTCACTATTTCTGCTTGGGTCAAAGATCATCATCTCTTTACCGGAAAGAAGTCCATAGCTGCACGACGCCTTGCCGGGGCGGATAAACTGATAGAGGCTGTACGCGTCAGACTCTTTCACAACTTTCGGTACCAGGAGATTGCCCCAGGTTTTGATGCCTCCGGTGAGATACCCCACATCGTCAAAGCCGTGTTTTACCAGGATCTCCCCCACGTATTTGGCAGAACCTTCCTGGGCACAGACTATGCGGACGGCACGTCCTCTGGGAACTTTTGCCACACATTCATCTTCAATTTCCATGAAGTCATAGTAGGAGACGTTCAGCATATCAAAAGGATAGGGGGATTCCACCTGAAACCGCTTGAAATCCTTTTCGTTTCTGACGTCCAGTACGAGGATATCTTCTTTATCTGTGAACCACTGGAAAAGGTCTTTTGCTTCATAGGAAGTGAGGGACATGGCAACTCCTTAGGGTAGAGGGTGACAATGAATAAAAAAAAAGCTCCTAACAATATCTAACAATATCTAACAATATAATAATATCCTGGTTTGGAAAAGCTGTAATAAAAATCAGAGCTTCCGAATATTTTACATGGCAGCCCGGAGTGGGTGGAACGCCAGGTGCCATTTTATAATGTGATTACCATAAAATCAGGCTGTATTTGCAGCAGGAACTCGTCCTCGCCGGAGATTCAGGGTGTTTCCGGGCCTGGAAAATCGCTCGCAAGGGGCGAACTCCTGCAGTTCTATTTTGCATTTACCTGAGTTTCAGTGTTGAGTCTTCTTTATAAGAAGGCTGAAAATGACCTGTTATTTTCTAGCCATGAAAACCCAGATATGTACCTGCTCCGATCATAATTCCGCCAGATGTTCGATTTAAGCCTTTTACTGCTCTCCGGGAAGTGAAGAATTTACGTGCTGAAGAGGCACATACAGCTACTGCCATGAGACCTGCCATCAGACCAGAAAGAGTAAGTGTTGAAGCTAGAATAATATCAAATGATGTCAGGCTGTTGAGGTCAAGAATGGTCGGTAGAAAGGCTATGTAAAAGAAGATTACCTTCGGATTGGAGGCGGATATTAGAAATCCCTGCAATAAGCCCTTTGTCAGCGTAAAAGGAACATCGTTCACACCCTTGTAAATAGATGCTTCTGTGGAGGCATGCCACATTTTCCATCCCAGATACAGAAGGTAAAATGCACCGGTAATACGGATGAGTGTGAACAGTCCTGACCATTGTTCTGCAATGACAGCCAGACCGCAACAGGCAAAGACCAGATAAATTATATCACTGATTGCCATACCGAATGCCATGCCAACACAGGAATTGGCACCGGAAGACAGAGACCTTGCAATGAGAGCAAAAACCCCAGGTCCCGGGGTAATGGCAAAGATAAATATGATAAGTAAAAATGATATCGCATTCTCAAGGGACATTGAAACCTTACTCCTGATACTGTTGGTGAGCAATTCTCTTCGTTTGCTCAGGTTACTGCCGGGACTTTTTTTTATAAAATAAGTGATTACCATCAAAGCACAGTTAATCTGGATTTGATGTAGGAGCTCGCCCCTGCGAGCGATTCAAGGTGTTGCCAGACCTGGAAAATCGCTCGCAGGGGTGAGCCCCTGCAGTTCCATTTTGCATTACCTGAGCTTCAGTGCTAATCATGTATAAATAACGCAACCCCTACAGTGTTTACCGGTGCCGGATTAGCGGATAAGTTCGTTAAAAAATGCAACAGACGGGTAGTTCTGCGAGTATGTCACCGGCAGGCGGGTACTGGGGCGTGCCACCGACAAAAGAAATCCCATCCCGTACAGGCTTGCCGAGTGGAGCACTTTTTCCGTGTCGTCAGCAAGCAGGGTTCGTGATTTATCGAACTGCAGCATCACCTGCAGTTTTTCCCAGAACTCCGGTTGTTCCTTGGCATATCCAATCTCTTCTGCACAGACAATACGATCAAAATGAGGACCGATTGCCGTTTTTCGAAGTTTGATTTCCAGTGTTTTGGAGTGGGCGTTGGTAACCAGATGCACAGTCTTGCCGATTTTTTTGAGATACTCCAGAAAGTCAATAACGTATGGGTGTACTTGAATCAAATGGTCGACTTTGCATTTCAACTCCGGAATATTGAGCCCAAGTTGTTCGGACCAGAAATCAAGATCGGTCCATTGTAGGGTGGATTCCACGGACTGATACCGTTTGAGCAGGGCTTTTCTCGCTTCCTGCCCGCTGAGATTGTTTGTCCTGGCAAAAACCTTTGGCACATATTCTTCCCAGAAGTAGTCGTCAAAGTATTTGTCGAGAAGGGTTCCGTCCATATCGAGCAGGATGGTGTCTATTTCAGACCAGGAAAAAGTTGCTTGTATCTGATGTGTCTGTGAGTTCATTGTCGGTGAGGATCGGGTTCGGGGGCAGCTGCCGGCTGTTTGCTTCTTTTGTTTTGCTCTTAGCCCTGCAGGCCCTCAAGCTCCGTTAAAATTTGTTGCAATACATTAAACAGTCGGCTGTTGGAGTCAAGGGCGGCAGAGATAATGAGTCTGCCGTCGGGGGTGATCCGCGGGGCTGTTTGCTTCTTTTGTTTCCCTTTTTCCTCCAGATAGCTGAGCAGACGGGCTGGGTCAAGGGGAGTGGTCTCGGTGAAAGAGAAGACCAGTGTATCTTTTCCTTTTTCAAGCTTTTTGATGCCGAGCTTTTGCAGAGATTTTTTCAGCAGGACTATCTTAAACAGATTGGCTGTCTCCTCCGGCAGCACCCCGTAGCGGTCAACAATCTCGTCAAGCAGATCGTCGTGACTCTGCTCATCAGCGGTGGAGAGAGCGGAAATCCTACGATAGGCAATGTAGCGCTGGCTGATATCGGGGATGAAATCTTCGGGGATATAGGCTGAGAGCTGCAGGTTGATCTCTGTCTCCTCCTGTTCTGCAGGAGCAGAGATGTCTTCTCCAGACAGTGCCTTTGCCTTCATATCAGCGACAGTATTCTGCAGGAGATCCAGGTAGAGGTCGTAACCGATGGCGGCGATGTGCCCGGATTGCGAGACTCCAAGAAGATTGCCTCCGCCGCGGATCTGCAGGTCACTCATGGCGAGTTTGAAGCCGCCGCCGAGCTCATTGCACTCCATAAGGGCCCGCAGCCTGTCCTTTGAATCTTTGCTGAGGCTGTCAAGGGAGGGAACCAGTAGGTAGGCAAATGCCTGGGAGGAAGAGCGCCCAACCCTGCCGCGCAGCTGATAAATGCCTGCCAGTCCAAGCATATCGGCACGGTTGATGATAATGGTGTTTGCCGTTGGAATATCCAGACCGGATTCGATGATGGTGGTGCAGAGGAGCACGTCAATCTCCCGATTGACAAAACGTACCATGATCTCTTCCAGCTCTTTTCCACTCATCTGTCCGTGAGCCACGGCAATTCGTGCCTCCGGGACAAGTTCCTGCACGGTGGTGGCCATTTTATAAATGGACTTCACCCGGTTGTGAACGAAAAAGACCTGTCCGTCCCGACGCATCTCTTTGAGTACCGCTTCTTTGATCACCAGACCATCATATTTTGCGACAAATGTTTTCACCGGCCGTCTGTGTTCCGGCGGGCTGGAGATGACAGAGAGGTCGCGGATGGAGAGTAGGGACATCTGCAGGGTTCTCGGAATGGGGGTGGCGGTGAGGGTAAGGATATCCACTTCCGCCTTGATCCGTTTGATCTTCTCCTTGTGGGCGACACCGAAGCGGTGTTCTTCGTCGATGATCAGCAGCCCGAGTTCGCGATATCTGACATCTTTTGAGAGCAGGCGATGGGTGCCGATAATGATGTCTATTTTACCGGCTGCAAGCTCTTTGATGATTCGTTTCTGTTCGGCTGGTGAGCGAAAGCGGTTGATGCACTCAACGGTCACCGGAAAGCCCTGCATCCGTTCCCGAAAGGTCTTGGCGTGTTGTTCGGCAAGGACGGTTGTGGGGACAAGGATTGCCACCTGCAGTCCGTCTTCCACCACCTTAAATGCTCCGCGCACGGCGACTTCTGTCTTGCCGTAGCCCACATCACCGCAGACCAGTCTGTCCATGGGCTTATCTGAGGTGAGATCGTCAATGACATCGGTGATAGCCTTATCCTGACCGGGAGTTTCGTCGTAGGGAAAGGATTCTTCCAGTTCGTGATAAAGTTCACCTGCGGGAGAAAATCGCCTTCCCTCACGCAACTCCCGACGGGCATATATTTCCAGAAGATCCTGGGCAACTTTCCATACTTCTTCTTTAACTTTTGCCTTTGTGGAACGCCAGGAGCTGCTGCCCAGTTTGTCCACCCGTGGTTCTCTGTCGGAGAGCCCTTCGTAGCGGGTAACGAGATTGAGACGATCCACGGGCAGATATAATTTGTCGTTATCCCGGTACTCGATAAGCATATAGTCGTTCACAACGCCCTGCAGCTTCAGGGTTTCTATACCCAGATACCGTCCCAGTCCGTGATCCCGATGGACAACCACATCGTTGTGACTCAGCTCTGAAAAGCGGATGGGATCGTCCTGTTTCTTCTCTTTTCGCCTTCTGTTGCCAAGGCGCATCTCTCCAAACAGCTCACTTTCAGAGAGAATGTGGACACCCATGCTTGTCAGGCTGAATCCTGCACTGAGCGGACGGTCGCAGAGAAAAAGGGTGTCGGCTGTTGATTGCCGGGTGAGAAGATTCGGGGGAATGGGGGCTGAAATCAGCTGCACCGTATGCTCATGTTTGCTGAGGAGCTCGGTAAGTGTTGCCGCCTGACGACTGGAGCGACAGCAGAGGATGACCTGTTCCTCCTGTTCCTGCCAGTTTCGGATTTGCTCGGAAAGGGGTGGGATAAGGCCGCTTTTCCGGCGACGGCGGCTGATTTCCTGTCTCAGTATCTGGTGATTACCCGATGCCAGAGGGTGGATTTGCTCCTGCCCGGCATGGCTGGAGCAGGAAATGGAGGCAAAGGATGCAGCCGTGCGGCGGATATCTTTTGCTGGAAGGAAAAGTGTTTCAGGTGGGAGAGCAGGGGTTTTCACTCCTTCTGCCTCCTGAAAATTATTGCTGATCCGTTCGTGCACAAGTTCTACTGCCTGGTCTTCAATGTCCGGGGAAAAATGGATCAGGCAGGTGTCGGATGGCAGAAAGCTGTAGACGGAGGCGAGTGTTTTCTCCTCGGGATAAAAGAGGGGGAGAAAAAATTCCATCCCCGGAAAACGGATACCGGAACTGACCTTATCGAGAATATCGGCTGTCTGCTCACTGTCCCAGGAGAGTTCTTTTGCAGTTTCTCTAAAATGGCGGCTGATTCGGGAGATCGTTTTTGCAGTCGGAGAATAGCAGATATCGCTTGCCGGCAGGAGCACAGCCTCTGCAATTTCCGAGATTGACCGCTGTGTATTTGGATCAAATCCTCTGAGAGACTCAACGGTGTCGCCAAAAAAGTCCAGTCTGATGGGCGTGGTGTGCAACGTGTCGTTTTCCAGAAAAGACGGGGGGAAGATATCCATGATGCCCCCCCGGATCGAATATTCACCCACACCCTGAACAAGCGGTGTCTGCTCATACCCGCACTGGAGCAGGTGCTGCACCAGCTGGTCCCGGTCACATTCTTCTCCTGCCAGGAGGAGTTCGGCATTATCCGAGAGAACAGCGGGGGGGAGTGTTCGCCGCATCAGGGCTTCTGCCGAGACAACAAGGATAAAGGGGCTGTTGCTCTCCTGGATGCTATAGAGGGTGGAGATTCGTCTGGCGGTGGTCAGTGGATCTGGAGAGAGCGGTGTGTAAGGTGGAATCTCATAACCGGGATAGGTGAAGACAGGAAGGTCGGTGAACAGTTTCAGGTCTTCTTCGACCCGTTCCACCTGGTCTTCGTCAGGTACAATACAGCAGCAGGGCTGAGATTTTGCCTGGACGGCGGCAAGCAGTGCCGGTGCACCGCCCCGCATGGCAGGGTAGTCCAGATGGGTTGTCGTGGTGAGCAGGTTACTTGTGAACAGGGTCTCTAGCATAACGAATATACAAAAAAACAAAAAACAGAAAACAGAAAACAGAAAACAAAATTGCCGTCTGCATTACAAACATGCAGACGGCAGAAAAGAAGATGTCAGGGGAAGGTCAGGCTTTTATATCCCTTAATGGGGTACTGAAAAGAGTACCGGCTTACCATTCTTCACCAGTGTTAGAATGATCCACCGATGGAAAAATCCCAGACTGACTGGTCTTCGTCAGGATCGGGGTCAAGATTGTATCCCCATACCAGGCGAAGTGGACCCATGGGTGATAACCAGCGGAATTCAACGCCGGCGGCTTTGTTGATACTGTCGATGGTAAATTCCTCGTCTCCGGCGATAACCTTACCGGCGTCGAAGAAAAGCACGCCGCGAATACCCGCTTCAGGCATAATGGGAAAGACGTATTCGATATTTGAGTACCACATCTTGTCGCCGCCAATACGGTCTCCGGTGTCGGGGTCGATGGGGCTTGCTTTGCCATATTCAAAACCACGGATGGTGTTCATTCCGCCAAGATAAAAACGTTCATAAACAGGAAGTTTTCCCGTCTCATTTTCCCAGATTTTTCCACCCGCCAGTTTAAAGTGGAACACTGTTGTCCATGGCATGGGAAAATACCAGGAGGTGAATGCCTCCAGTTTTGTGAACTCGGCATCACCGCCCAATGCACCACCCGCATATTTGAGTGTAATAGAGTTCTGTGAACCTCTGCTTGCACCGCTTATGCGGTCACGGGTATCACGAACCAGGGCAAACTTGACAGCGCTGGTCACCCGAATATCCATGGAATCAAGGATGACTTGAGATGCCGTGGGGAGAACGTTTGTCAGTAAGGTGTCTGTATAGCTGTAACTGCCGTATCCTCTCCACTTTTCATAAATAGGATAGCCGAAACGAAGTGCGCCACCCTTTGATTCTTTGTCATAGTCGTCATATTCCCGGGACCAGTTGAAGAGGTCGATTCCGGCGGAGAGTTGCGAGTCGCGAAGGTGCGGATTGGTGTATCCCAGGTTGAAGCGGGTGGAAACACCGCTGAGATTGGCAGTAAAGGAGAGCTTGTCACCCCGTCCGAGAAAGTTGTTCTCAGAGATATTACCCATCAGCATAAACGAATCAACGGAACTATATCCGGCGCCGATACTGAATTGTCCGGTACTTTTTTCCTTTACCTTGATGGTGACATCCATTTTGGATGGATCCATTGCCGGTTCGGGGATAATGTTTACCTCGTCAAAGAAATCAAGCCGCTGCAGACGCTGCGTACTGACGCGAAGGGCTTTGGAGTCAAACACACCGCCTTCAGCAATTTTCAACTCCCGGCGGATGACATTGTCCCGTGTCCGGCTGTTGCCCTTAATGACTATGCGCTGAATGTACACCAGGTCACCTTTATTGATGTCGATGACGATATCCACTCGATTGCCGCTTTTGGAGCGGTTCATCCTGGGAGTGATTTCAGCGAAGGCATATCCGTGTTCAGCATAGTAGTCTGTGATTTTTAAACGGTCTTCCCGCAGGATTTTACTGTTCAGGAATTCCTGATCCTGGATCTTGAGAAGGTCACGCAGCTGCTGGGGATTGCTCAGCAGGTCTCCGCTGAAGCTCACTGTTCCCACGCGGTAGCGAGGGCCTTCTTCGATGGTGAAGGTGATGTAGAGCCATTCATCTTTCTGCTCCACCATGGGGTCTGCAATCTTTACATTGAGAAAGCCGTTGTTGTGATAGAATGAACCCAGCCGGGCAACATCCTGGTCGAGCATCTCCTGCTTCATCAGTCCGGATTCCGTCAGCCATGAGAGCCAGTTTCTGGTGCTGGAGCCGATAATATCTTCGAGTTCGTCGGCATCATAACTCTTGTTGCCAACAAAGTTGATCTCTTTAATAAAGATCTTATCACCCTCGTCAATAACAAATCGCAGTTCGGCATGCCCCTCGTCGGGGTAACTGATCTGGGCAGTGACCTGAGTGTTGTAATAACCCTTTGATTTGTAAAATGCCTTGATGGCAGCAGTGGCATTGTTGACCTTTGTCGTGTTGACAATGGAATTTACATTGATATTGGCAGCTTCCTGAACATCTTTTTCGGTCAACTCGCTGATGCCGGAATATTCAATCCGTTTAATCAATGGTTTCTCAACAACATGGAAGGTGACGATCTTTCCTTCATTGCTGTTTTCAACTTCGATGGAGACATTTTCAAAATATCCCATTCTGAAGATGTTTTTCAGGTCGGCACGTAACTGGTTCCGGTTATAAAAATCTCCGGCTTTTGTCTTGATCTTGAGGGAAATTGCACCGGAGTCGATGCGTTTGTTACCGCTGGGTTTAATGGAGGCGATGATGAATTCACGACTGGTGTAAGAAATCACGTCCCGCACAATCTCAGAGAGGGTACCTGTAAGTTCTTCCTTTGATTGTCCGTCACGGTAATAGTATTGCGGTTTATCCGGAGTCAGCAGATCAAAAACCTTGATGTCGGCACTGATCTGATCGCCGATGACGGTAATACTGCCTGCAGCGACATAATCAAGTCCGGTAGCGGCGGCGATCTTTTCGAGCTGCGCCTGGGTGGGTGGCCATGAAGAAGAATAGTCTACGATTTCGGCAGCTTTTTCCCGGTCCATCATGGTGAAACCGGAGGGCAACAGGGCATCACGGAGTGCCTTGTCCGCCTGTCTGGTAAGTGCTGTTCTGTCGCCGGAGCTGTTTATCTTCAGGGGAAGGAAGGTGGTGTTTTGCTCAACGGCGTATGCGGGAAGGGAGAAGAACAGAGCAAAGGCGACCGCAGCAATGAGGATGCCGAAGAGGGAACTGCCTGCACTGCCGTTCAGCAGGTTGGTTGATTTCCTGAAATACTTCATGTTGTATTCTGTTGCTCCAGAGAAAGGAATGATTTGTTAACTGCTTGAAAATGGGTACCAGCATCACCAGTTGCTGGGAATGAAACATTATGCCATGTTTATATAGTTTTGCAAAGAGCGGAACACCATAAAAATGTTTGAAAAAGTGAAAAAGAGGCGGGTGGCTGCTCTGTTCGGCTGGTTCACCGTGTTATCGTGTGATTAAATCGCGGAAGGGGGCAGTGGAATCGGCGTGAATGGTTTCGAGGAATTTCCGGGGGGTTTGCTCGAACTCACCGGCCATGGAGCTGTTGTCGATGATGGACTCATTAAAGGTGGAGATGAGGTTCTGGTGGGTCCAGCGGGTCAGGTAGTAGACGACCAGTTCCGGCAGTTTGGTGTAGATTGTCTCAGTGGGCATGGGGTCGACAAAGCTTGATGCCCGTAATTTTTCGGATGACAGGGTCTGGGTTTTGTAAAAGTTTTCAAGAAACATAAGTTCTGCCGGCAGTCCGCCCTTCATGCCGATGCGGGAAAATACCTTCAGCAGCATCTCCAGGGCTTTCTTGCCAAAAGTTGCCATGGAATAGGGAACGTAGATTTCCCTTGGTGTGCTGAGTTCCAGATAGGATTTGATGGTCAGAATCAGGTCTGCCAGTTCCACCGGGTTTTTATCTACAAAGTGATAGGTCTCCCCGCTGAACTCTTCCCGGTTTTTTAAAATGTGGTGAACAAAATAAGGGAATTTGTTGGCATTTGAGTAAGAATGCATAACCTTTTTCTTGGTAAAGAGAACAGGCATGGATTCGTCGGCAATGGAGAAAAACAGGCGGTGAAAGCCCTGGATTTTATGATCATGTTCGCCATAGACTACAGCAAGGCGAATGGCGGTGTAGTCCAGACCGACATTCTTGTACATATATTTCAGAGTTTGCTCTGCCATGAGCTTTGATTTCGCGTAGTTATTGAGCTTTGGCGAAATCTGCAGCTGGTCGTCCTCGACGAGGTCTTCACCATTTGGCAATGTGGCGGCGGAACTTACGTGAATATAAGGAATTTCCAGAGCAGCGGTGGCACGGGCAAGGTTCAGTGTTCCGAGATAGTTTATTTCAAGGGCAAGCTGTGAATCAGAACCGATATTGGCAATGGCTGTGTTGATAACAAAGTCCGGTTTGACACGTTTAAGATAGTCCCGGATATCCTGGGCGTTTCGAATGGAGAGCTTTTTTGAGCTTGGTGCCCGCAGTTCAATCTCATCCGGGGTTTTAGTCTTGAAGTAGTGGGCAAGCGTACCGCCGATCAGACCGGAACCACCGATTAAAACACCTAAAAGTTTTTTGGGGCTGGAGTTGTTGTGTGCCACAGAGTATATCTCTTTGAACCAGGACGAAAAGTTGACAAGTTGAGTAAAAAAAGTAAAAAAGCATTTTAGCATGGATTATTTCAAAAAACACTAAATTTACATGGGTATGCGTGAAAAAAGTAGCACAACAGAATTTGGTGGTGAGTAGAGAGGGGCAGATGGCGACTCCTGGTTAAGGCGTGACAGATCTTCTTTCGCGACAGGTTGGGGGGCACCTGAAGCGCTTGCACAGGTTTTATGTCTTCTTTTTCAGGGGGGCAGAGGCTGAGTGGATGTCAAGGGTATTGTCAGACGAACTTGTCTGCCCGACATACAGTTAAGACATCGACTCTTTTTGCTCCGGTCGCTTTGAGTGCTTTTGCACATTCGTTTGCCGTGGAACCAGTGGTGAAAACATCATCAATGAGCACCGCTTTTTGCCCAGCTATCTTGTAAGGATTCCTGACACTGAAAGCATTCTTCAGATTTTTCCGACGTTCTGTGCCGCTTAATCCGGTCTGGTTTTGCGTGTTTGCCTTACGAGCAAGAAGGTCGACCCGTATTTTTTTCTTGTCATTGGGGAAAAGTTTCTGTGCCAGTATCAGAGATTGGTTGAATCCACGCTGCTGCAGGCGCTTTTTGTGAAGCGGAACGGGGAGGATAATATCGGGGGAATCGAAATCCTGTAATAAAGCACTTTGTGCACATATCCATTCAATGGTGTCAAGCCCGTTCATATCTCCTGCATATTTCAGATTGTGAATCAACCCCGCGATAATTTCTTCATAGGCAAAAAGGGAACGGACCATGTCAAAAGCCCAGGATGATTTCAGGCAATCCCCGCATAAATGATTGTCGCCACAGCCAGAGAATACCTTGCCGCAGCAGGAGCAGTATGGTGCCGTGATATATTGAAGTTTAGAGTGACATTCCCGGCACAGGGGACGGTCGTTGTCTCCTGTCATTTTCTTGCAACACGGGCAGGATGGTGGAAAGAGCAGATCCAGACCAGCTGTCAGCATTTCGTTCATTTTGTCTTTCAGGGTCATCACGATAGGAGCATACCCTTTCTTTTGATTCTCTTCTGCATGCTCATAATTGCCTGAAATAACAATGTATGTGCTTATTTTTCTGCCAGTCTACCTGATACGTATTTGTGAAGAACACTGGTGATTAATGTTTGATATGGAATACCTTCTTCCAGTGCTTTAAGTTGCATTGCGTGGATGTCTTTGCTCGACATTCTGATATTTATTCGGCTATCTTTTTTGAAAGTGCTTTTAGCTATTTGTTGATATCTTGAAATTTCACTTTTCTTATTTTTTACAGATTGCCATTCGTCTCTTTCGTATGATTCAAGAAATGCTTTTTCTTCTTTAGTGTAATCAATCATTTGCCTTACCTTGGTTTAGATATTTTTTGGTTGCTTTTCGGCTAGGGATAATTGTTTTAAGAAATATCTCATCTTCTCTTTCCACGAAAGGAACTTGCCATACATAGTCATGCATTTTGATAATGAATATTTTTTGATTTTTGTATTTTTCTTTGTTTTTATGCTCAATTACATCGAGTAATAATCCATGTTCAATAGACCAGACAACCTCTTCAAATGAGATTAGTCTCTCTTTTTTTAAGAGTTCATTCTTTTCATTATTCCAATTAAAATACATACTTCAAATGTAACCATGTTGTGTGCCTTTTGTCAACATGTAGGTGCTATGGATTGAATTGCCAATCTTTTGAAGATATCATCTGCCGAAGTGCTGGTCGGCGGCAAGAAAAGACAAACTGTTGCGGTCCGGAGTTTATTGTGTTTTAGGGCGACAGGAGAGTTGGGATTAAGCCAGGCCTGGTTGGCTCGTAGGCTTGAAATATCGCAATCCGCTGTCAGTTTAGCGGTTGAGCGTGGTGGAAATCTTGCTGGAGAAAAGGGGGTCACTCTCGTTGATCAATGAGAACTTATAATCTGAAGAACGTCCCCTGTTGCCTCCCTTTGAATTACGTTGATAGGGCAACAAACTTTTGCTACTTCCCTGTTTGGTGACAACTATGATTACTTTTATGGCAATTCACCCACAGATTGGTCGGAAGATCCATATTTCTAAAATCTGCATGTAACATTTACCGGTTACTTTCTTTTAAGACCTCTACATATTGCACTCATCGCGGGGCACCATGAACGAGTGTTGCAGAGTTCTCCTTATTGTCGGAGTACAGGAGAACTCTTTGCTCATTTTTGCCGGGTTAAGGGGAGACCTTTTGCAAAAAACTCGTTTCAATATGGCTTTGCCTCCGAAAATCGTCTATAGTAGCACCCTTAAAAATAAAAACCGGGTATCAGTTGCAAGGTATCGAAACGAAATTGAATTATATTGAGGAATTATATGACCAGTCAAGAGATTATCTATACAAGAATTGATGAAGCACCTGCTTTGGCATCCTATTCACTTCTTCCTATTTTACAGGGTTTTACCAGGGGGTCAGGTCTCTCGCTGGTGGAAAAGGATATCTCACTGGCCGGTCGTATCCTTGCCAATTTTCCCGACAAGCTTACTACCGATCAGCAGGTCTCAGATGATTTGGCGGAGCTTGGCAAGCTTGTCAAAGAACCGGCAACAAACATTATCAAGCTGCCGAACATCAGTGCATCTGTGCCGCAGTTGATTGAGGCTGTGCAGGAGCTGCAGAAAAAGGGTTTTGCTGTCCCGGACTATCCGGCAGAGCCGAAAACCGATGAAGAAAAGGAGATTCATGCACGCTACGCCAATGTACTCGGCAGTGCCGTAAACCCCGTGCTGCGTGAAGGGAACTCCGACAGGCGTGCTGCAGCATCGGTGAAACGTTTCGGGCGGAAAAAGCCCCATCGCATGATGAAACCCTGGCCCGATGTGTCAAAGTGTCGCATCAGTCACATGGAGGATGGTGATTTCTATGGCAGTGAAAAGTCTCTCACCGTAACAGAGCCGTGTGAGGCAAGGATAGAACATGTCGCCGAAGATGGCGGGGTGACGGTATTAAATGCAAAGATTCCGCTTCTTGCCGGAGAAGTTATAGACGCATCAGTGATGAATGTTCGTCTGCTGCGTGAGTTCTTTGCCACCCAGATTAAAGAAGCCGCACAAGACGGAGTGCTTCTCTCCCTGCACTTGAAAGCCACCATGATGAAGGTGTCCGATCCCATCATGTTTGGTCACTGTGTCTCTGTCTTTTATAAGGATGTTTTTGCCAAGCACGGTGAACTTTTTGCCGGGCTCGGGGTTAACGTCAATAATGGTCTGGCAGATGTGTATGAACGGATTGAATCACTGCCCAAAGAGCAAAAAGAAGAGATTCAGGCTGATATCATGGCTGTTTACGAGAAAAACTGCGAACTTGCCATGGTGGATTCGAGCAAGGGGATTACAAATCTTCATGTGCCGAACAATATTATTGTGGATGCTTCAGTGCCGGTTGTTGTCCGGGACGGCGGCAGGATGTGGGGACCCGATGATAAACTCCATGACACCAATGCCATGATCCCTGACCGTTGTTATGCCGCCATCTATCAGGAGGTGGTTCTTGACTGTCAGAAAAACGGAGCGTTTGACCCTGCCACCATGGGCAGTGTCTCAAATGTCGGGCTTATGGCTCAAAAGGCAGAGGAGTACGGATCGCACGACAAAACTTTTGAAGCAGTGTCTGACGGTGTTATCCGTGTGGTTGATGCAAACGACAACACGCTTCTTGAGCAGTCTGTTGAAAAAGGAGACATCTTTAGAATGTGTCAGACAAAAGATGCTCCCATTCGGGACTGGGTGAAACTTGCCGTTAACCGTGCCCGGACAGCACAATCTCCGGCACTGTTCTGGCTTGACCCCAAACGGGGGCATGATGCGGAAATTATAGCAAAAGTCGAAAAGTATCTGCCCGAACATGATACCGCAGATCTTGATATCCGGATCATGACTCCGGTTGCCGCCATGCAGGAATCCCTTGAGCGGATACGCAGAGGGGAAGATACTATTTCTGTCACAGGAAATGTCCTGCGTGATTATCTCACCGACCTCTTTCCTATCCTGGAACTGGGAACCAGTGCCAAGATGCTGTCCATAGTGCCACTGATGAATGGCGGTGGACTTTTTGAAACCGGAGCCGGAGGGTCGGCTCCAAAGCATGTCCAGCAGTTTGTCGAAGAGGGACATCTGCGCTGGGACTCATTGGGAGAATTCTGTGCCATGGTTCCTTCCTTTGAACATATCCATGCGACGTATCAGAATGAGAAGGCAGCTCTTTTTGCCGAGACCCTTGATCAGGCCATCGGAGCATTCCTGGAGAGTGAGAAGTCGCCGTCACGAAAAGTTGGCGAGATTGATACCCGCGGCAGTCATTTTTATCTGGCTCTCTGCTGGGCACAGGCCCTTGCGGAACAGACCGGAGATTCTGAATTTCAGGAAAAGTTCAAAAAAGTTTTCCGTGATCTTAGTGACAATGAGGAAAAGATCGTTGAGGCAATGATCAGTTGTCAGGGGCAGCCTGTTGAGCTGAACGGATATTATCTGCCGGAGTTTGCAAAAGTGTCCGCTGCCATGCGGCCAAGTGCAGTTTTTAATGCGATTATCGATGGTCTTTAGTACCTTAAAGCAAATTTCTAACAAGCTACTTATACCTCTCAAGGGGTGCTGAAAAAGTGCCGGCTCATATTCATTACCGGTGTTAGACTTTTTCGTATCATTAAAAAAAACTCTCCTCCGTCGGCTGTTTTTTGCAGCTGACGGGGGATTTTTTTTGCTCTTTCCCGGAAAAGGATGGGTAGGGCAGGAAGCAGCAAAAAAACAGGTGATAATTGCATGATTGCCTTGTCAGAAAACGGGATTGTTTCCCATTTTCTGCTGTTACAGCGGTAAAATCAGAGCTTGGAATAATTGGATTCCGGTGTTGGAAAGAATAGTGCTGCAATTGCAAAAAATGAGAAAAAATAAAAATAAAAAAAAGATTTTTCCGGGAATGCCACGGAAACATTGATTCCATGGCATTCTTGATTCTTTGTGTTAGAAAATTGAAGGTATCTTTCAATATATTGACTTTTGTTGAGTAATATAGAGTTTAATAATAATAAAAAATTGTTGATAACTTCGGCTCAACTGCTCTAAAGACCAGAGGTGGCAAGGGAATGAGTTAAGGAATTTTACACGCCTGTAAACAAAGGCTTTCAGCCCTGTTGAATTTGTAACTCCTTGTCTTTAGGGGGGAGGCGATGGGGTGTGGTAATCTGTGGTACTCTTGATAAAATTTGGATTTACGGACTTTGACCAAATTGAGAATCCGGAGTCTATTGCTCCCCATGATTTGCAGAGACGGCTTCCTGTCGGCTCCCTTTTTTTACCGGGGGAATGCAATCCTTTGTTGTGTCTCGTACTGCCTTTGTTTTTCACTGGTTGTCTGGGTCTTAAAGAATAAAAGAAATGCTTTAATAGCTTGATTTGGTGAAATTTCACCGACTATCGTATGCGTTGAGGGAAGATTATGATGTGGGAAAAAGCAAAAGAAGTTCTGAAAGAGAGCCTTGGTACATCTATTTATGGACTCTGGATAGAACCTCTTGAATGTGTTTATGCTGACGCTGAACAGATTCAACTTGCCTGTCCCGATCGTTTTTACCGGGCACATCTGGGGCGTACCCATTTTTCCACCATCCAGGAGAAGGTTAATCAGATAAGCGCTGTTCCCTGCAAGGTAAGCCTGTGTGACAAAGAGAGTGAGAAACTTCCGCCGGTACGTCCTAAAGGACAGCTGCGTCTTCCTCTGATGGAGAAGAGAAAATCTGTTGTCCGTGCTCTTCATCCGGGTTACACCTTCGATTCCTTTATGGTGGGTGAGTCCAACCTGCTGGCACAGTCTGCCTGTGCTTCCATGATCAGAAATGAAGATACCGTCGGTTCCTGTCTCTATATCAACAGTTCTACCGGGCTTGGCAAAAGTCATCTGACCCACTCCGTCGCCCACTGGCTGCTCTCCGAATCCCCCAGGACTCGTCTGCGCTATGTGACAGCTCAGCAGTTTGCCTCCGAGATGGTTCGTGGTATCCAGTCAAAATCCATGGAGCAGTTTAAGGCAGGCTATCATGAACAGTGTGATTTTCTGCTTGTGGAAGATATTCACGCCCTGAAGGGTAAGAAAAAAACCCAGGAAGAGTTGAACGAATTGCTGGATTCTCTTATTAAGTCCGGAAAACGGGTTATCTTTACGGCTAATTCAACTCCGCGTGATTTGAAAGGAATAGACAATGAATTTCGCTCACGGATGAGTTCGGGACTTGTCACCACCATTCAGGCACCGGATCTTGATACCCGGTATCGGATAGTGGTGCATAAGGCTGCTCATTTCGGCATGGATCTCAGCGAAGAGGCAGCGACACTTATCAGTGAACAGATAAAGGGTGATGTCCGTCGTATCGAATCCGCACTCCTTGCACTGCGGGCAAAGGCCGCCCTTGCGGACGGACAGATAGAGATGGCGATGGTGCGTGAAGCAGTTGAAGACATTGTCGGACCTGTGAGCGATCTTACCACTGCTCTGATCGGCGAGATCGTCTGTCGTGAATTCCAGGTAAGTCTTAAGGATCTTAAGTCACGTTCCCGTAAAAAGAACATCAGTTTTCCCCGGCAGGTTGCCATGTATATGGGACGCAAACACACCAGGGAATCCCTTGCCGATATCGGCCAGACCTTCAACCGGAATCATGCGACAGTTCTCCACGCCGTGAAGGTGATTTCAGATCATTGCCTGCGCGACACCTCTATTCGTCGGCAGATGGAAATCCTTGACCGGAAGATGCTGGAGCGATAACGGGAGAGGATTTGCCTGTCGGCTCGCTGTGCTCTGTTTTACCTGAAAAAACAAATGACTGCAGTGCTGGCAGGTATCGCTTCATGATCATTAAAGCATGGTTCTATTTCGCATTTACCTGATCTTTAGTGGGAGTCACCTATATTTTGCCTAGAAATAGATCTTCTTTACCTCTTGTGCTGCCTCTGTTTTGTCCTGAAGGCCTGCAGCAATGGCGTCACTTACCCGAAAGGCAGTTTTGATCATCTCGTTCAGCCCGATTCCCTCCCAGCCAAACCCCGTGATATAAAGACCTTTTTTCTGCTGCATCAGCTCGTTTCGCCATGCGAGAAGGGCGGGGTAACCCGCTTCCAGCTGGGGGATGCCTCCTTTTGGGCGCAGAACTTCAGCGTAGGCCGGCTCTCCCGGAAGATTGAGTAGTTGCTTCATGTCGCTGACGGCTTTACTGATAAGTGTATCGTCGTCAAGATTCAGGCGTTCCGGATGTCTGCGACCGCCAACCAGGGATTCGAGAAGAATATGACCCTTTGGTGCACGTCCCGGAAACATATTGGAGGAAAAGAGGGCTCCCAGGCAGAAACGTTTTTCCTGTTCCGGAGCAAGATAGCCGAAGCCCGGCGGCAGGCTGGCATCTTTACCAAAGCCCAAGGCAATGGTGACGATTTTCCCTTCCGGAATTGCTGTCTGCGGAGCATTGTCGCTTATTGTGTTCAACAGTGAAAGGGCGGCGTTAACGGGAACTGCCAGTACCAGATTACTGCTGCGGAACTGTCCTTTGCCTGTGCCCACAAGCCAGTGACTACCATCTTTTCTACAGCGGCTTACTCCGCAGCTGTGCAGGATCTCCTTTCCTTCACGCAGATCTTCGCCAAGTCTCTGCACCAGCCGCTCCATTCCTGCCGGGAAGCTGGTCATGGCAGGCAGTCCCTTTTTTTTGCCTTTTGGGGATCCTTTCCGGGCGACCTTCTTCTTTTTCACCAGTCCGCGGATAACAGAGCCGTGTTCTTTCTCAACCTGCCGTACTCCAGGCATCACAGCATCAATAAGCAGTCGTTCAAAGTCTCCGGCATAGGTTCCTGTAAAAACAGCATCAACGTAGGGGAGCAGGGCCTTCCCGAAACGGTACTGGACCCATTCACTCACCGTCGGTTCTCCGGTGAGCGGTTTTTTCCAGAGATCTGCCAGGACACGCAGTTTTGCAAGGGGAGAAATCAGGGGTGCGGCTATAATTTTAGGGGGGGACTGGGGAATACATTTCAGGTCACCGTCAATGCACACATAGCGGACAAAGTTTGCAAGGGGTGCTTTTATACATTCCTTGTCAAGCCCGGTTTCCTGAAGCAGCTGCCTGCTTTGCCGGCAGTTATCCAGGTATCCGTGCGGACCTGCTTCTGCCTGATAGCCTGCTTTACTGCAGCTGACAACGGCCCCACCTGTTCTCGTGGATTTCTCCAGCAGAAGAAAGGAGTGATCCGGGATCTGCCGCAGCTTCCAGGCGACGGTGAGTCCGGAAATACCTCCGCCGATGATGATGGTGTCAAGTGTTTGCGTCATTGTACCGAGGCACTCACTTTTCCCTTGTCGTCCACAAGCACTTCCACCCAGCCGCCGTCTGCGATCATGCCGGGATTGAGAACCAGCGTCTCTCCTATTCTGTCATTGCCTTTTGCCTCATGGATATGACCGGTGATACAGAGTGGAGGCTGGTTTTTTTCGATAAAATCGCGAACTGCACTGGAGCCCACATGGCTGCCGTTGGGCAGGGCATCAACCCGTGTGTTCAGGGGCGGTGTGTGAGAGACGAGAATTAAGGGGATCTCATGGCGCTCAAGGGGTTCGGTCAGTTCAATATAGGTTCTTGCCTGAAAAAATCCGTTTTCCAGGATATCTGCAAGTTCATTCTCTTTGAATTCCGTGGGGGTGGCAAAGGGGGTGATGTTTGATCCACCGCAGCCCATAATGCATACCGAACGCCGGAAAAGGCGGGCCTGGGCATGGATATTCATGTTCAGGGCGTCCAGGTAGGCGTTGATGGAAAAATCATCCAGGTTGCCCACCTGTGCCAGAACGTGCGGGTTAAGAGAGAGAACCCGGTTGAGGATATCCCTGGCATCTGTGATCTTCCCGTAGTTGCTGAGGTCGCCGGTGAGCAGGATCAGATCGGCTGATGCAATATCGGGTATTTCATTGAATGCTCCAAGTGACATATGGATATCACCAAAGGCTATAATTCTCACTGTATCCTCCATTTCCAAAGATGCACCTGCGGGGCAGCCGGCAAAGGGTCTGACCGGGGTCGAAAAACGGTACGCCTGTAACTGCAGACTTGACAGCGGGGCAGGCATGTTTATCATTTTCGCCGACTTTAGGAAAAAAAGCAACGGAATTGGGTGAGTGGGCTCCCATCGCCCTGTTCGTGAAGCTGTTGCATAAATTGAATAATGAGAAGGAGGGGCTTGTTATGAGCACACATGAGTTTCAGGCAGAAACTAAAAAATTACTCGATATAGTTATCCATTCGCTCTACACCGAGCGTGATATTTTTCTTCGTGAGTTGATTTCCAACGCATCAGATGCCCTGGAAAAAATGCGGCACGAAAGTTTGACGGCAGAAGATGTCTTTGATGCCAAAGTACCCCTTGAGATCTCCATTGATCTCGATGAAGATAAGCACACCCTGACCATCATCGACACTGGTGTCGGTATGACCAGAGAGGAGCTTGAAAAGAACCTGGGAACCATTGCCCACTCAGGTTCGGGGAATTTTCTGGCAGATCTTGCTGAAGCGGCACAAAAAGATGTGAACCTGATCGGTCAGTTCGGTGTTGGGTTTTATGCTGCTTTTATGGTAGCGGGCAAGGTTACCGTGCAGAGTCGCTCGTGGGATGGAAGTGAAGGAAATGAATGGGTTTCTGATGGTACCGGCAGCTTTACCATAGCGGATTGCCCCGGACTGCATCGCGGCACGCGGCTTATCCTTGAACTGAAAGAAGATGCCCATGAATATGCGACGAAGTGGAAGATTGAGAATATCATTAAAGAGTATTCGGCTTTTGTTCCCTTCCCCATTAAACTCGAAGGGGAAACGGTCAATACCGTCCAGGCTATCTGGACACGCAGTAAGTCCGAGATCTCCGAAGACGAATATAACGAGTTCTACAAGTTTATCGGAAACGCGACGGATGAACCGCAGTTTCGACTTCATTTTTCAGCGGACGCCCCCCTTGCCATCAACGCCCTTCTTTTTGTTCCCAAGGAGAATTTTGAGAGTATGGGCTTTGGCAGAGTTGAGTCCGGTGTCAACCTGTACTGTCAGCGCATACTCATCGATCAGCATTCCGAAAATATTCTGCCGGAATGGCTGCGTTTCCTGAAAGGGGTGGTTGACAGTGAAGATCTGCCTTTAAATATTTCCCGGCAGTCACTGCAGGATAATGCCCTGGTCATGAAACTGCGTAAGGTTATTACCAAACGGTTCCTGAAGTTCCTGAAAGAAGAGGCAAAAAAAGATGAGGATTCCTATCTGGATTTCTGGAATACTTTTGGTATCTATCTGAAAGAAGGGGTTACCTCTGATTTTGAGTTTCAGAAGGAACTTGCCGAGCTGGTACGGTTTGAATCATCCCGTTCAGAGGATGGGAAGCCGACTTCCCTTGCAGAGTACGTGCTGCGAATGGGTGCAGATCAGGATACCATCTATTATATCAACGGTGCCAACCGGGCTGCCATTGAGGCGGGACCCTATGTGGAGATGTTCAATAAAAAAGATATTGAAATCATCTACACCATGGAACCCATTGATGACTTTGTCTTAAATCATCTCGGCGAATTCGACGGCAAGAAACTTGTTTCAGCAGATCGTGCCGATCTGGATTTGTCCGCCGATGGAGACAAGGAAAGTCAGGAAGAAAAAGATGATAAACTGGAGAGCGGTGCTTCCGGCGAGCTTATTGACTGGCTGAAGAAGACTCTGGAAGATCAGGTGGCAGATGTTATCGAGTCGAAACGACTGGTTGACTCTCCTGCCATGATTGTGAACCCGGATGGCTATATGACCTCTTCCATGGAGCGGGTCATGGCTGCAAGCCGCATGGAAAAGGGGCTGCCCCTTGAAAATTCCAAGAAGAATCTGGAAATCAACCTTGCCAGCCCGCTGATTAAACAGCTTGCGGAGTTGAGCAAAAGCGACGAGCCCTTTGCCGCCGAAGTTGCCGCCCAGATCTATGATAATGCCATGATCCAGGCAGGTCTGGTGGTGGATCCCATGGTAATGGTTGAACGAAACTATAAGATCTTGAATAAGGCCGTGGGGGTCTGATAGATATAAACATTGAAAAAAGCGGTTTGTTAGGCTATAGAGCGGTTGAAAATAATGGTTTTACGGTTGTTTTTGACCGCTCTTCTTGGTTTTGGAGGTTTTACGCTCATGACTGTTCGTTCCCTGTGTGTTCTCTTTGTGCTGATGTTTTTTTCCGGTATGATTGCCGGCTGTTCCAGTGGACCGACCCGCTATCTTGCTTCCGATGTCTGCATGATAAAAGCAGGGCAGACCAGTCGTCAGGAGGTGCTTGAGCTTATGGGAGAGCCGGATGCCAGAAGGATGGTTGCCAAATCCACCGAGCAATGGGTCTATTATGAGGAAGATCGCTCGGCACTGCAGGCAACACCGTTTGTGGGCGGAGCGTTTGATCCCAATGGTTTTCATATGGTTGTGGTTACCCTTTCGGGCGACACCGTTGCCACCTGTAAATACAGTGCGTATGACGAGGATGAGTTTGACTGGCAGGATGATTATTCCTGGCAGGAGATCGAAAAATGATAGATGCGTTTGTCATGGTACGGGAGCGCATGGTCCAGGAACAACTGCTGGCTCGTGGTATTACGGATCAGGGCGTGCTGCGTACTATGGCAGAAGTGCCCAGGCATCTGTTTGTGGATGATGCCATGCAGGCACGGGCCTACGGCGACCATCCTCTCCCCATTGCTGCAGATCAGACCATTTCCCAACCTTATATTGTTGCCGCAATGACCCAGGCCCTCCATTTGCAGGGGCATGAAAAAGTTCTTGAGATCGGTACGGGATCGGGATATCAGGCGGCGGTTTTATCAAGACTCTGCGAACGAGTCTATACGGTCGAACGAATCAACGGGTTGCTTGCCGGGGCACGTAAGGTTTTCGATCAGCTGCATTACTACAATATACTCTCCCGTCTCGATGACGGCACCATGGGCTGGGAGGAACATGCCCCATTTGATGCAATTATTGTCACCGCAGGTGGTCCCTCTGTTCCCGAATCTCTGGTACGTCAGCTTGCCGACAGTGGACGAATGGTGATCCCGGTCGGTGAGCGGGAGGTGCAGCAGTTGCAGCTTGTTAGCAGACATGATGGTGAAATTCAGATAGAACATCTTGAGAATGTTCGTTTTGTCAGCCTTATCGGTGAACAGGGCTGGGATGAATCAAGGGTTGTATGAGTGAGGGAGTGAAAAAGAAAGGGATGATGCACAGGCTGTACGATGGGTGTATGGAATGGCTGCAGACCCCTTATGGTACATGGGTGTTATTCCTGATCGCCTTTGTTGAATCGTCGTTCTTTCCTATTCCTCCCGACGTATTTCTGATTGCTCTGTGCATTGCTGCCCCTGCAAAATCTTTCAAATATGCCGCTGTCTGTGCCATTGGCTCTGTGCTGGGCGGTGCCCTGGGGTACGGGCTTGGCATGTGGTTTATGGACAGTCTCGGACAGTCCATCATGCAGTGGTACGGGCTCAGTGAAAAATATCTCACCGTGCAGGAGCTTTATCAGCAATACGATGCCTGGGCAGTTGGTGCCGCCGGGTTCACGCCGCTCCCCTATAAGCTGTTTACCATCACCGCAGGGGCGTTTCACATTAACTTCCCCACCTTTATGCTGGTTTCCCTGGTCGCCCGTTCCGCCCGATTTTTTCTGGTGGCCGGCTTTATCTGGAAATTCGGTGCTCCTGTGAAGGTGTATATAGAAAAATATTTTAATATCCTCTCCATCCTCTTTGTCGTCCTCCTGATCGGCGGGTTTGTGCTGATCAAATATCTGCTGTAATCCTCACCTCTTCCTCTGAAGTCAGACAAAAGTGCCACTTTGTAACATTTACCTTGACTCTCCTGTTGATAATAAATATTATTAATTATGATGGTGTGGCTGGTAAGCCGGCGCTCTTTCAGTACCCCCGAGGGGGAGAGTGCCTCAAGATTTCGTACCTTGCCATCTGCTGATGTTTGTACCGTTCTGACATAAAACTGAATAGGGAACTTCGTGTTTTTTATTACTGCTTTTCAGGAGTAGGGCTCTGACAGGTCCGGAATAATATTCTCAAACGGGAGGTGTACCATGCTGAGTGTCAAAGACTTGCAGAAAGACAGAAATCTTGTGAACAGTATCGATTGGACAATGACTCCGGAAAAGGCAGTGGAGATGTATCTGGAGTGGGGGACAGGCTGGACCCGCGGCAACGATTTTGTCGCAAGTGACAGCGATGAATCCTTCTATTTCGTTATTTTTGACTGGGAGACAGATCCGCCGGTTGCCACCCTTATTCACAGAACCGTGGAGGGGGCGGATGAACTGGCAAAGATTGAAGTCCCGAAAGAACTCTTCGATGCCTCCTGTGCCGAGGATGGCAAAAGACCGGGCGGGACAGTGCATCCGCTGAACAGAAAGCTGAAAGAGTGGGTCAACGACATCATCCAGGGACCGCCCATCGAGTATTTTACCATGACTCACTGAGGAGTTGCTTTGTTCCCCCTGTCAGCAGGGTAAAGGGAATGGCCAGGTGTTTAAGGATGCTGGAATCCGTGACTGCACTTTCGGGTGCGCTCACGGATTTTTTTTGTGAGGGAGAGTAATTCATTAATCGCTGCGGATTCCATGTCGATGCGGATATTTCCTGAAACATTTTCTGCAGCAGGTACAGAAAAAATGCTCCTGCATCAGCTCACTCTCTTTTCGGTGTTCTTGAAGGCTGCCATGGCATCGGGGGGCAGTGCTTTTATAAAAAAAACGTATTCCATGCGGCAGTTTGGGTAGATGCGAAAGGACGTACTGAACAAATAGGCTTTTTGTATTAGATTCCTACAGCAAGCTGCCGCACCCTGTCCATACATTCCTGTATCTCAAAACTGAGCAGTTTTCTGTTTTTCACCACCACTTTTCCGTGGACTATGACGGTGTGTACATCACTTCCGCTACAGCTGTACACGAGCAGGTCTTTGTTGTACAAAGGCTGCAGGTGCGGTTTTTTCAGGTCGAGCAGGATCAGGTCGGCACTGTTGCCCTCTCTAATCCTGCCAAGGGCAGGGAGACCGAGTATCTTTGCGTTTTGTTCTGTAGCTGTCGCCAGGACAGCATGTGCAGGCATGGCGGTGGCGTCAAGTGTTCGAGCCTTTTGGCTCTTGGCGAGCATATCCATCTCGCGGAAGAGGTCGAGGCTGTTGTTGCTTGCACAGCCGTCAGTGCCAATGCCCACAGGTATTCCCTGTGCCATCATCTCCGTTGTCCGGGCAATGCCTGATGCGAGTTTGAAATGGCTCTGCGGACAGACGATAACTCCTGCTCCGCTTTCTGAAATAATCTCCCTGTCCCCGTTGTCGAGCCAGACACAGTGAACGAGGACACTGTCTGAGTCCAGCAGGTTCAGGGCGAAGAGGTGGCGGATGGGACTTGTACCCTGCGGGTTTGCAATGAGCTGCTGTTCCCGGCTGGTTTCTGCGACATGAATACAAAAGGGGACGTTGTAATTTTTCGCCAGCTGTTTTGCCTGTGTCAGGGTTTTCGGGGAGCAGGTGTAAGGGGAGTGGGCAAATATTCCGGGGGTTATCCGTTCGTCCCTTCCCTGCCATTCCTGTAAAAATGTTTCTGCCGCTTCGATATTGCGGGCAGGGTCGGGGACTCCGGGGGCGGGGAAATCGATAATGCCCTGACAGGGGACTGCCCGCATACCGGCGTCACATAAGGCCCTTGCCGTGTGGGTCTCATGAAAATAGCCGTCGGCGACACAGGTTGTCCCTGAAAGCAGCATCTCGGCGGCGGCAAGTTTTGAGCACTGGTACACCATCTCCGGATTCACATGTTTTGCTTCAGCGGGGAAGATATGTTCGTTCAGCCACTGGCCAAGCTCAAGATCATCGGCCAGTCCGCGAAAGAGGGTCATGGCACAGTGATTATGGCCGTTGATCAGACCGGGCATCAGCAGTTTGTCCGTGCCATCGATGGGGATGGCTGCCGGTATGTCCGGCATCTCTGCCATTGAGCCGAAGGAGTGAATCCGTTTGTCGCAGCAGAGCAGCCACTGGTCATCGACAATGCCGGCATTGGAGTCAGTGAGCAGTGCTGTGTTGGTGATGAGAATTGGTCTGGTCATTTGGATCTCCGGGACAGCAAATGAAAAAAAAGGGCATTTTCTCTTTGGTCGGGGTATACTATTTTGTTTGTTGTCTTACAAATAATTTTTTTTCGGGTTGTTTGCCGGAAGAAGATGATCATCGGGAGTTTTGCACGGTTTGCCGTCTGGTGGGCTGTGAATATATATTTGTTCTGAAGGAGTGTTTCATGGGGTTTCGTTGCGGTATAGTCGGTTTGCCAAATGTTGGCAAGTCTACTATTTTTAATGCATTGACAGCAGCAGGAATTGATGCGGAAAATTATCCGTTTTGTACCATTGAGCCAAATGTGGGGATCGTTCCGGTTCCGGACAAACGGTTGGATGTGCTGGCGGAAATGGCAAAGACAAAGTCCAAGGTTGCCACCCAGATGGAATTTGTTGATATTGCCGGTCTTGTGAAGGGAGCCAGTCAGGGTGAGGGGCTGGGCAATCAGTTCCTCGGTCATATCCGCCAGGTTGATGCACTCGTCCATGTTATCCGCTGTTTTGCAGATGAGAACATTGTGCATGTGGACGGCTCCATTGATCCTGCCCGTGACCGGGAAGTGATCACCATGGAGCTGGTCCTTGCCGATCTTGATACCGTGGAAAAGAGGCTTAAGAAGGCACAGTCCATGGCAAAGTCCGGAGACAAGGAACTGAAGGCTCAGGCACTGTTTCTGGAAAAACTGAGAGATGTTCTGGACAGCGGGGCGTCTGCAAGAAGCCTCACTCCAGAAAACGATATGGAAAAAGAAACCATGCGTGATCTCTGTTTGCTCACCGACAAACCGGTGCTGTATGTGGCAAACGTTCTTGAAGATGACGTGACAGACGGCAATGAATATGTGCGGGTGCTGGAGGAGCAGGCGGCTTTAGATGGTGACGGAGTGGTTATTATTGCCGGATCCATCGAGCAGGAGCTCAGTCAGCTCGATGCTGAAGAGCAGCAGGAATTTCTCGAAGATATGGGAATGACGGAGCCCGGTCTCAATCGTCTGATTGCTGCAGGATATGAGTTGCTGGGGCTTATCACCTATTTTACTGTTGGTGAAAAAGAGACCCGTGCCTGGACCATCAGGAAAGGTACAAAAGCCCCGGGTGCCGCCGGGAAGATTCATTCTGATTTTGAGCGTGGCTTTATCCGTGCCGAGACTATCAGTTATGACGATTTTGTAGCCTGCAACGGTGAAGCCGGAGCGAAGGAAAAGGGCCTGATGCGTTCGGAGGGAAAAGAATATACGGTTGCTGACGGCGATTGCATGAACTTCCGCTTTAATGTCTGAGGTTGCAAACTGTTACGAGACAAGCATCTATCCATGAGTGCTGAGAAACAGATACCTGAGGGAGAAGAAGAGTTGCTGTTTATCGGCGGCAAGCAGCTCCTCGGGCAGAAACAGGCAGTCGGGCTTCTTACGAAGTCCATGGCTTCCGGGCGATTGGCACATGCGTACCTTTTTCGCGGACCGGATGGTGTCGGTAAACAGCTGCTGGCACGGATTCTTGCCGCGGCCGTTAATTGCGGGCAGGCTAAGGGGATGGCAGCATGCGGAAAATGTTCGAGTTGTAAAAAGTTTGCCCTGTCGGCTCATCCTGATTTTGAGATTGTTTCCCCGGAAAAGGGTGCGATCAAAATTTCCCAGGTTCGTGAACTCATAAAAAAACTCTCCTTTGCTCCCTATGAGGCGAAGATGCGGGTCGTCCTCATTGAAGATATTCATACCATGCGGCAGGAGGCGGCGAACAGTCTGTTGAAAACCCTTGAAGAGCCGCCTGCAGACAATCTTCTGATCCTGACGGCTGATTCCTCCCGCACTGTTTTGCAGACGATTCTTTCGAGATGTCAGACCATTCCCCTGTATCCATTGAATGCGGAGGAGAGTGTCGAGGTGATCCTTCGTGAGAACAGTGAAATAGGACCTAAGGTTGCAAAGACCCTTGCCAGGTTGTCCGAGGGGAGTCCCGGAAGGGCTCTTCTGCTGCACCAGCAGGAGATTGTTCCCTTTTGTGAGAAGGTCGTCGGTCTGATTTGTGATCGGGAAAAGACAGCAGATCAGTATGCAGGGCTTGTCCTGCAGACCGCAGAACAGATGGCAGAGTTGAAAGAGGATTTACCTGTACTGTTTGGATTGCTGCGGCTGTTTTTTCGGGACGGGCTGGTCCATCACTGCTCTCCGGAATTGGACGGAGAGGGGGGTAAATATCGGAAAGACTGGAATTCTGATGATTATTTTGTTAAATTACAAGCAATTGATCGGGCGGAAAAGGAACTTGGTCGAAATTGTAACCGGCTCCTCGTCTGTGAGATACTTCTTTTTACATTACAGAAATAAGGGACAAGAGAAATCTTTTTCTCTGAAAATATGACAGAAGTGCAGGAAGATAACAGCGGCAAGTCTGAAAAGCAGACGGTCTTTTTCTATCGCTTTCGTTTCCGTGAACAGGGACAGGAGTTTACTGCCCAGGCCACACTGGACGATTTGAAACGCGGTGATGTGGTGATGATTCGTGGTGAGTTTGGTCTTGAGCCTGCCTGTATCAGCGGTTCTGCCCCGGCATGCCGGGATTCTGAGACTGTTCGCAAGGCGAGCTACGAGCTGATACGGCGGGCGGCACCGGAGGAGTGTAACCGTTATGCAAATATCCCTAAGGAAGAAGAGTCGGCTGAAAATTTCTGTAAAGAGTTGATTGCTAAACATTCTCTGCAGATGCGTCTGGTTCGGGTCGAACGGTTTTTTAACGGAAGTAAGATGATTTTTTACTTTACCGCCGATAAACGGGTGGATTTCAGGGCACTGGTAAAGGATCTTGTACAGGAATTTCGTACCCGGGTGGAGATGCGTCAGGTGGGCGTGCGTCACGAAACCAAGATGCTTGGCGGAATTGGAACCTGTGGTCGTGAATTATGCTGTTCCGGTTATATGAAAAAGTTTGATTCGGTTTCCATCAAGATGGCAAAGGAGCAGGATCTTCCCTTGAATCCTTCCAAGATATCTGGTGTCTGCAACCGGCTTCTCTGCTGTTTGACCTATGAATTTGAAACCTATAAGCGGGAACGGAAGGGAATGCCCAAGCCGGGGAAGAAGCTGCAGGCGGGAAATACTGTTTACCGGGTAAAGCGGCAAAATCCCCTGCAGTCCAGGCTTCTGGTTATTGACCAGGAAGGGGAACAGCATCTGCTGACCCGCGAAGAATGGCAGGAATGTACGCTGGTGAAACCGGAACCTGCACCCAAAAGAAAGAAGCAGGGCGACAAAGAAAAAAAGGGACCTAACACCGGTGATGAACGGTAAGCCGGCATAAGTGCCTCGAAGGTCTCGTGCCTCGCTATTTGCTTATGTTTGTAACATTTTGTCATTAAAGCGAGTATGGAACTTCGTGTTTTTTGTTACAGCTTTTCAGGAGTAAGGCACTAAAGAGTAATATCTTCAAGAATACAGCCATGACAACCTATATAACCACCCCCATATATTACGTGAATGCGCAGCCGCACCTCGGGCATGCATATACTACCATTATTGCAGATACCTACAGCCGTTTTCGCAGGTTGGAGGGTGATGATGTCCGCTTCCAGACGGGAACGGATGAGCATGGGGATAAAATTGCAGAGGCGGCAGAAAAGCAGGGGCTAAGTCCCAGGGAGTATGTGGATCGGATCAGCGCCATGTTCCGTGATACCTGGCCGCTTTTACATATCACTCCGGATAATTTTATTCGCACCACCGACACCGGTCATATCGCTCTGGTACAGAAGCTTCTGCAGCAGGTATATGACAAGGGAGATATTTATTTTGACGAGTATTCCGGGAACTACTGCAAGGGCTGTGAGCGTTTCCTCACTGAAAAAGAGCTTATGGACGGCAAATGCCCGGACCATCAGACAGTACCCGAAGAGATTACAGAGCAGAACTATTTTTTCCGGATGTCTAAATATCAGCAGCAGCTGATTGACCATATTCAGACCAATCCCGAGTTTATCACCCCGGAGAGATATCGGAACGAAGTACTCTCATTTTTAAGCGAACCACTGGAAGATCTCTGTATCTCCCGGCCCACCTCCCGACTCACCTGGGGGATCCAACTGCCCTTCGACTCCTCATTTGTCACCTATGTCTGGTTTGATGCCCTTATCAATTATCTCACCGGTCTTGGATACCCCGATGATGAAAAATTTGCCAGATACTGGGGCTCGGCAGAGCATCTGATAGCAAAGGATATCCTGAAACCCCACGCGATTTTCTGGCCGACCATGCTCCTTTCCATGGAGATCCCCCTCTATAAAAAACTGCACGTCCACGGGTACTGGAACGTGGATGAGACGAAGATGTCCAAGAGCATCGGCAATGTGGTGCGTCCGGCAGAGCTTGTGGAGGAGTACGGAGCGGATTGCCTGCGCTACTTTGTTCTGCGGGAGATGTCCTTTGGGCTCGATGCCTCATTTAGTTCCGATGCCATTGTTGCCCGTAAAAACTCTGATCTGGCAAATGATCTCGGCAATCTTTACAGCCGTTCAATGGCGATGCTGGTAAAATATACCGGTGGTGTCGTGCCCGATCCCGGCAAGGATGACAGTGATGATACCCTGCTGCGGGATCTGGCGGCATCGGTGTTGATCCGTTACCGGAAGGCCATGTCGAATTTTGAATTCCACCGTGGACTGCAGGCGGTGTGGGAGCTTATCAGCCTTGCCAACAAGTACATCGTCAGTAATGAACCCTGGACCCTTGTGAAGGATCCTGCCATGGAGGGGCGTCTGCATGCGGTGCTTTATAACCTGATTGAGACCCTGCGCCTGCTGGCACTTATGCTTCAGCCGGTTATGCCGGAGACCTGTGCGAAGATGACTACGGGGCTGGGGCTGCCTGTCGATAGTCCGTTTGTAACGGATCTTGCTCAGGGGGGAGACTGGGGGCTGTTTCCGGCGGGTACGGGTCTTGTGGCAATTGACGCCCTTTTTCCGCGTATGGAGAAAAAGAAGGTTTCAAAAAAACAGCAAAAAAAAGGGAAGCCCGCAAAGAAAAAGAAAAAAGTGGTGGAGGAATCCCTGGAAGGCATGATAAGCTTTGAGCAGTTTCAGGGTGTGGATCTGCGGGTGGCGGAGATTGTGGCTGCCGAGCCTGTAAAGAAATCTGACCGGTTGTTAAAGCTCACGGTGAAAGCACCGCAGGAACGGGTGATTGTTGCCGGAATTGCCGAGTATTACAGTGCCAGTGAACTGATCGGGATGCAGGTCCTGATTGTTGCTAATCTGAAACCGGTTCGCCTGATGGGCGTTGAGTCGCAGGGAATGGTGCTTGCCGCTAAAGAGGAAGTGGATGGCAGGACGCAGCTGGTTTTATCCACGGTGAGTGGAAAAGTTGCACCCGGCTCACGGGTGGCATAGACACGTATGGAGTTTCCAGATGTTTGTTGTAAATAATTTTATGATGGCTGTGGCGCAGCTGATAGATTTTCTTCTCACTGCCTATATGTGGGTTATTATAGGTCGGGCCGTTATCTCCTGGGTCAGTGCAGATCCTTCCAATCCCATTGTCCGGTTTTTATATGAGGCAACAGAGCCTGCGTTGAGTCGTATCAGAAGGTTTCTGCCCATGAGCATGGGTGGTATCGATTTCTCACCCATGATTCTGATTATGGCAATCATGTTTCTGCAAAGTTTTCTTGTCCCCACCTTAAAACAGCTTGCCATGGGAATGGGCTGAGTTGTCTGGAACGGAACTTATTAATCTGCTGATAGAAAAAAGGATGGATTCACCATGTCTATAACTCCGCAAATGATTAAGGATCAGGAATTTGAAGTAAAGTTCAGGGGGTTTGACCCCATTGAGGTGCGTGATTATCTCGAAGTCATCGCCAATGAGTTTTTTGCGATGCAGGAGGATTTTAAGGAGCAGCTCGAAGAACTTGACGAATTGCGTGAGGAGAAGGCAAATTCCGAGTCGCAAAACAGTTCTCTGGAAACGGACATGGAGTTCACCCGGAAGGTCACCGATGAACTTAAAGAGAGTTGCGCCCAGAAAGATGAGACCATTGAAGAGCAGCAAAAAGAGATTGAAGAGCTGCAGCTGCGTATAGCCGACATTGAGCAGGAAAAGGTGGAGCAGGAGGAGGAAGTCAGTGCGGCAGAGGCGCGAATTGAAGAGATGGAGAATGCTCTTGCCGCAGCACAGGAAGAAAAGGAAAGAGTTGAACGCAAGGCTGCTCTTCTTCAGGATAAGAACGAAGAGTTGCAGAAGGAGGAGGTCGATTTTAAATCCACCCTTGCTGCTGCCCAGCATTTCGCTGAAGATTTGAAAGAGAAAAGCAGGGTTGAGGCAGAAGAGATGATTGCCGCAGCCCACGCCGAAATCAACACGATCCGTGATAATGCCAAGGAGGAACTCGAACGACTGCCAAAAGAGATTGAGATCCTGAAATCCAAGAAGGGCAAGGTGAAAAACGAGTTGAAGGGTATCCTTGAAACCTACCTGGAAACGCTTGATGTCTTTTATCCTGAGGGGGAGGAACCACGGGGAGAGGACAGTAATGAGGCGGCAGATGAAAACGAGCTCTTTCAAAAAGTGGAGATCGGGGAGGATGGAACCATTACCCAGGAAGATCTTGATAAATTTGATCTTAATGGTGAAGATCCTGTTCTGAAGGGACCCGTGGATGATGAGGCACTTGCCACCCTGTTTGGTCAGGGGGACGAAGAGGAATCGGAATCAGATGAAGGGAATGATTTGCTGAAGGCCCTTGATGACGACATTGAAGGGGATGGTGAAAAGGGGAGTTTCTAAGGTGCCCTTTCTTTCCCCCTGGAAGGATGGACGAACTCTCCTCAATCTGCACGTACAGCCAAAAGCATCCGCCAACCGCATGGTTGGTATCCACGATAATCGCCTGAAACTGGCACTCACCGCAGCACCGGTGGACGGCAAAGCAAACAGTGCTGTTATTGCATTCCTGGCCTCATTTCTGGGGTTGAAAAAAAAAGACATTGAGATCCGGCACGGCATGCATTCCCGCAGGAAAGCTGTGCTTCTTGATTGCCCGGACAGTGGAGAAATACGGGCGAAGATTATGTCTGCACTTCAGTAAACACGTGTGCCAGCTACGGTATTATATGATAGTATTCCAAGGAGATGTGCATGAAAAAGTATGTTGTCGGGAACTGGAAGTGTAATAAGGGGCGCCGGGAGGCCCAGAAGTGGTTCGCAGAATTTGCAGATTGTTATACGCCAGTTTCCAGTCTTGAGGTCATCGTTGCCCCATCCCTTGTCTGTCTCCTCACTCTGTCGCAGTATGTTGAAGCGCTGCAGCTCGAAAATGTTTCCCTCGCCGCCCAGGATGTTTCTCCCTTTCCCAAAGGCTCATATACCGGTGCCGTGGCAGCTGATATGCTGAGAGGTCTTGTGGATTACGTGATCATCGGTCATTCGGAACGGAGAAGATACTTCCATGAGACGTCTCTGGAAACGGCGAATAAGATGGCAGAATCTGTGGATGCCGGTCTCAAACCCATTGTCTGTATCGATCAGCCCTACGCCATGTCTCAGCTCACTGCTTTAAATGATATCGACTGTGATGATATGCTCCTTGCCTATGGTCCGGTTGATGCGGTCACTGCACGTGTGCCTGAGGAGGTAAGCCGGGTTGCTGAAGCAGTTGATTTTATCAAGCAGGTACAGCCCAAGCGTCCCGTTTTGTATGGCGGCTCTCTTCGCCCTGACAATGCGGAGGAGTATGTTGCCCTGTCCCAGCTCTCCGGACTGTTTGTGGGAGAGTCCAGCCTGGATGCGGGAACATTTGCTTCTATCTGTGCAATTGTTGGAAAAACCCTGGGCTAAGGGCTGTTCCTTGAATGGCTTACTTCTCCTTTTTCTTGGGAAGAAGAAAAGATATGACAAAACCGGCAGAGTAGAGCCCGGCACCCACCAGCCCGACAATCCCGAGTATCCCCAGAAATCCGGGCTTTTTAGAGAGTGAATCTGCCAGAATAAGGATGGATGAGCCGACGATGAGAGCCGATATAATCATTGATATTCCCATCAGTCTGCTGGAAAGTTCTACCTTATCAGCGAGATGCTCAAAACGTCTCATCTCCAGGTTGAGGGTGAAGCGACCGCTTCGTATCTGATCGAGAATTCTCTGCAGGTCTCCCGGCATATTTTCAAAGAGCTCGATGTAACCGGTCATGCTCTTCTGCATGCGGTGACGAAGTGCCTCGAAACCGTATCGCCTGGTCACAACTTCTTGTATCTGCGGCTCCACATGTTCCAGGACGTTGAATGTGGGGTCGAAGTATTCTGCCACCCCTTCGATGGTGGTGAGGGCTTTGGTGAGAAAGAGCAGGTCGCCCGGACAGACGATATGGTATCGCTGCAGCATGGCAAAAAAATCAGAGAGCAGCTTGGAGATATCGAGCTGTTTCAGGTTGGCATCCTGAAAACTAGCTGTAAACTGCCGTAGTTCCACCCTGAAGTCGCGTCTGTCTGTGATTGCCGGATCCATGTCGGTGAGTTCAATGATCACCCGGCAGAGCTTGTCGATGTCGTCCTGACTGACTGCCGCCACCAGATCAATCAGCTGCTCTGCTGTTTTCTTGTCCAGATGACCTGTCATACCGCAGTCGATAAAACAGAGTCTTTGTCCGGGCAGCAGAAAGATATTTCCGGGGTGCGGGTCGGCATGAAAGAAACCAAAGCGGAGACACTGCTTAAAAACAGCATCTGTTCCGTTTTCGACGATTGTTCTCCGTTCTTTGGCAGTGAGTGCTTTGGGGTCAACCGAGGAGAGAGGCTGCCCCATTATTTCTTCTAAAGTAAGAATGTTTCTGGTGGATGCTGTTTCGTAGACTTTTGGAAAGCAGATATTGGGGTCATCCTCAAAGTATCGTCTCAGTCTGTTGGTTGCCTGAGCCTCCTGGTTCAGATTCATCTCTTTAGAGAGTTCTTTTGAAAACTCGGTGGAGGCGGCAATGGGACTGTAGCCCAGGTCCGAAAAGTAGGCTTCCACGAACTGGGCGAGTCCTTCAAGCAGTGCCATATCTTCTTCCACAATCCGGCGGACACCGGGACGCAGCACCTTGATGACCACCCGTGTATTATCTTTCAGTCTCGCCCTGTGCACTTGTGCCATGGATGCGGCAGCAAGGGGTGTTTCTTCGATGGAGGAGAAAAGCAGCTCCAGGCGTCCGGGAAATTCGTCGGTCAGCACCTTTTCGATGTCTTCAAACGGGACAAGGTTACAGTTGTCCTGCAGCCTTTTGAACTCTTCCGCCCATTCCGGTGGAATAAGATCCGGGCGTGTGGCAAGGATCTGCCCCAGTTTGATAAATGTGGGACCCAGTTTCTCAAGAACCATGCGCATCCGGACAGGACGTGCCAGCTGCAGATCCACCTCTTTTTCAGCGGATTCACTTTCAATCTTTTTATGACTGGTGAAGTTCTCCAGTCCAATATCTGTCAGAACCTCCTGGAAGCCAAAGCTTGAAAGCACCCTGATGATTTCTGTCAGTCGTTTGGTGCTGCGAATGTTCTTCTTGATATTAATAATTTTCATTATTTGCCTGTGGCAGTTTTTCGTACGTATTTACAGTGTCTTGATTGCACTGAGTCGTTGAATCCGCTCGGCAATGGGAGGGTGGGTGGAAAACAGATTTGCAAAATTGCCTCCGGCAAGGGGATTAACGATATACATCTGTGCCGTTGCCGGATTCACCTCCATGGGGCGGCGGCGATTGTAGTTCTCAAGTTGCTGCAGGGCTGTGGCAAGGGACATGGGATGCCCGCAAATGGCGGCTCCTGTGGCATCTGCTTGAAACTCCCTGCTTCTTGAAATTGCCATCTGAATAAGGGATGCTGCTAATGGGGCAAGAAACATCATCAGCAGGCTGCCGAGAAGTCCTCCACCGTCATCATCATCAGAACGTCCGCCGCCGAAGATCATAGCCCACTGGGCCATGGATGCCATATAACTGATGGCTCCCGCCATGGTGGCGGCTATGGAGCTGATCAGGATATCACGATTTTTTATATGACCCAGCTCATGTGCCAGTACTCCTTCCAGTTCGTCGTGTTTGAGAATGTGCATCAGACCGGTTGTCACTGCCACTGCTGCATGCTCGGGATTTCTGCCGGTGGCGAAGGCATTCGGGGTATCCTGATGGATAATATAGACCCGCGGCTTGGGCAGGCCGGCACGTGAGGCAAGCATGGCAACCATGGCATGCAGATCCCCCGCCTCTGCGGGAGAGACCTCTCTGGCACCACTCATTTTCAGTGCCATTGTATCACTGTACCAGTAGGCAAAAAAGTTCATGCCCAGGGCAAGAATAAGGGCAAATACCATTCCGTTGCTGCCGCCGAGAAGTTGCCCCGCTACCATAAAAACTGCTGTCAGAGCTGCCATCAGCATCCCTGTTTTGATCATACTTGTCATAATGTTCTCCAGGCTGTTGTGTGTTTCCTGTCGTTCCTCCTCCTGTTTTATCGAAGAGATACGATAATAATGGACAGGATGCTGTCAAGCATTGCGGTTTTGTGGCTACAGGTTTTTCACGTCAAAATCGGGATGCAGTTTGCAGGCTCTGTTGGCAAGGGCGGTGAGCTCTGCCTTTATGCTGTCTCTTTCCGGTAGCTGTGGCAGCACCGGCAGGATCTTTTCCACTGGTTCCGGCGGATGCACCCGCATCTTCTGTTCCATATCCACCCCACTGTTACTGGTGATTCCACCGGACATGGGGCCGGATGTGGTGCCGCCTCCGTCCAGGTCGCGCAAAAACAGCATGATACCGCTGATATCGTTTTTCCTGTAGAACAAGTCAATTTCTTCGGCGATGACCTCATGGTCTTCTGCAAGATCAGCAATGCGTATCCGGTAGTCGTTTATATGATCCCGCAGAGTTTTGTAGATGGCAAAAAACATATTCCTGAATCGGGATTTTCTGAAAAATCCGTGAACCGGCTGTTCAGCAAGGAGGCGTTTACGGATGGTGGGAGATTCACTCACGTAAGAGTCGAAAAAGAGGACATCACCCAGTTTGGTCAGCTGATAAAATTCCTTTATCAACTGGTCATCCTGGAGCAGGGTGTATATGCGGAGCAGGTCAAAGCCTATGTCCTTCTCCAGGGCGATGGCAGCGTCGATAATCTCCTGCTGATAGTTGCTTGAATCCTCTTCTATGATTTTCCGAAAGCCGAAATAGCGGTCAGCAATCTCTTTTTTAATCTCAAATGCCAGATTTGTTGCGAAATCTTCCATGGTGTCTCCAATACTGCCTCTTGCTTAGATCCGTGGTGTTTAGTACCTTACAGATAATTTTCTTGTTTTTTCCGCAAGAAAATTTCTAATAAGGTACTTATGCCGGCTTACCGTTCATCACTGGTGTTAGTAACTTACAGATAATTTTCTCGGAGTCTTCGCTTACCTGTTTTTTGAAAAGAATTCATAAGGGCACGTCTCCCTCTCCGGTAAGTCCGGGAAAATGGATGGTTATAAGATATGTCAACCTCTTGTATAGTACAAGTTGTATCTTTTCTTTTTTGATTGGAACATGTATGGGATATTCGGAATCAGGTGACGGAATTGCCGCTCGTGTAAAGGAGCAGGCTGATATTGTGCAGGTTATTGGGGAATACGTAGAGCTTAAGAAGGCGGGGGTGCGCTATCTTGGGCTTTGTCCGTTTCATGGTGAAAAGACACCCTCTTTTTCTGTGCACCCCGGACAGCAGTTTTTTTACTGTTTTGGCTGTGGTGCCTCCGGGGATGTCTACTCTTTTCTGATGAAGTATCATAACCTGGATTTCCCGGAAGCCCTGAAAAACCTGGCAGCTCGATATCAGATCGAACTTCCCGAGCGCAGGCAGTCGGCACAGGAAAAGGAGCGGGAACGGCTGCGAAAACGAATGTTTGCGGTGAATGAAAAAGCGGCTGCAATCTTTCGTGAATTCCTGATTCAATCACCCCGGGCGGCAACTGCCAGGCGGTATCTGGAAAAAAGGCAGATTCCCCCGGAAACCCGGGAGCAATTTAAGCTTGGCTATGCACCGTCTCCCGACAGCGGCGGCTGGGATTTCCTCGGCAGTCAGCTCAATCGTGAAGAGTCGCAGATAGCCGAACAGCTCGGGTTACTGGTAAAAAAAGAGACTGGTGGAACCTATGACCGGTTTCGGGACAGGGTGCTTTTCCCGATTTTTGACAGGCAGGGCAGAACTATTGGTTTTGGCGGCAGGATTCTCGGCGACGGGCAGCCGAAATATATGAACTCTCCGGAAAGTCCGATCTTTAACAAGAGTCGTTCTCTGCTTGGACTGTACCAGCAGGGTGATGCGATTCGTCGCAGACACCAGGCTGTACTAGTGGAAGGGAACTTTGACCTGGTCTCCCTTGTTGTGCACGGATGCCCCAACGTGGTTGCACCCCTGGGCACTGCGCTGACCGTTCAGCAGTTACAGCTCCTGAAGCGATATGCAGAGGAGTGTGTTCTGCTTTTTGACGGAGATGCTGCCGGGGTGAAGGCTGCCATTCGTTCCGTGCCCCTTTTTCTCAGCGAACAGATGGCGGGCAAGGTTGCCCTGCTGCCTGCAGGACACGATCCGGATACTTATATTCAGGAAGAAGGGCTGGCAGCCCTGGAGGAACTTCTTGAAAAAGCCATGCCGCTGCCGGAATTTGTGCTTGCTCAGCTGGTGGAGGAACATGGTCTGACCCTTGACGGGAAGAACAGGATTATTCAGGAGCTTCGCCCCCTTCTGCAGGCAGCGGCGTCTCCGTTGCAGCGCTCTCTCATGCTCTCCCACTTCAGTGAAACCATAGGGCTTCCTGCAGAAGAGCTGGGGGCTGCTGTCACAGTACAGGATTCTGTTCCTCTGCCTCCCGAGCCGGAACGGCCGCAGGCAGCATCCCGGCAGATACTTGTGCCGCTGAGGTCTTCCCAAAAGCGACTGCTGACTTTTATGATCCTTTATCCTGCATACTTTAATAAACTTGAGGAGGCAGGGATTCGCTCCTGTCTGCGGGGAACGGTTGGAGAAATCCTTTTTCTGCAACTGATGGATCTGCTGAAGAAAAACAGTGAAGTCGAACCGGAAGAACTGCTGGCGGGCTTGCCGGAGGGAGGGGAACGGAAGATCGTGGCGGAGATCCTCCTGGAGTCATCTTCTGGAAACAATGAACTTGGCTGTCAGGGAACAGATGCGGAGTTGAGTGAGTTGCTTCTGTGGTTGCAGAAAGAGGAATTGGGAGAACAGTCAAAAAAGTTAATGGAACAGATCACAGAATGTTCCAGGCAAAATAAGGGAGTAGAATTGCAGGAATGTCTTCGCCAGAAAATGGAAGTGGATAAAAAGCTGCAGTCCCTTCGTCCCAGAATTCTCGAATGAAAGAAAAAAAGTGAATTTTAACGTATTATTAAATTGTTAGCGGTGAAGTATGTCTATCTCTTCTTATCTCCTTGAATTACCTTTGCTTTGTTCGTTTTTGCCGCCGGCCTTCCCTGTCGCCGCTCTTTGCTGATAACTGATATTGTCCTTTTTTTTTAATTATTTATCCCGAAAAAGTTGAATATCATTACGATTTTGTTATAGTACGAAACTGGGTAAACGGGAAATGGCTATTTGTGTTATACAGTTCGTTCTCAGGAACAGTTGAAAATGTGCTGCCAGGGTGAAGGGAAATGATGGTATCTGAAAATAAGACAGTTGGGGGATCGTCCACCCAAGACAAAGGTGTTTCTGATCTTACGGGCATATTTGATGCCGGTGAACAGGTCAAGTCTGTTGGACTGCCCACGGGGGTGGAAGAGGATCGCCGTGACCAGAGCGCTCGTGATCGTCGTTCGGGACCCTTCTCAGATAGAAGGCGCAATCAGCGGCGACTGGCCAGGGGACCTGCGAAACAGGCAGATCAGTCGGCTGATCCCATGAGTATATATCTTCGGGAGATGGGGACGCTTACGCTTCTCAGCCACGAAGAGGAGCTTGAACTTGCACGGATGATGGAAGAGGGGCTGATCCGGGTGCAGGATGCAGTATTGTCTACTCCCCTTGCTATTCCGGCATTGCGGCATGTTGCTGACGATCTGCGTGCAGGGAACATAAAGATATTCCAGATTATCAGGGGTATTCAGGATAATCAGCCGGGAGTGGTGGAAAAGGAAAAAAAGGCTTTCCTGGCAAAGATCGATCAGGCGCTTGAGTTGGAGGAAAAACGGGTACTCCTGCAGGAACAGCTTGTACTGTGCGGTGAGGATGTTGAGCCAGCGGATGAGCTTACCGCTCAGATGCTGGCAATCGGCACGAAAATTTCACAGTTGTTTCGGGACCGGATCATCTGTACCCGTTGTATTAACGGAGTTGCCTCCAATCTGAAAGATCTGCAGAAGCGTTTCCGCAAGGTCAGGGTGGAGGTTTTAAAAGAGCATAAATTTGCCGGTGCGGATAATGGACAAGCGAATTTAAGTCCGGCGGAGCTTGAGCGGCGTATCAATATCCAGATGAAGGAGGATGCCGGGATCGGGTATCAGGCTTTAAATGCCATTTTGCATGAGCTTGAGACCGGGCGCGACATCAACAAACATGCCAAGGAATCACTGGTGCGTGCCAACCTGCGGCTGGTTATCTCCGTTTCCAAAAAGTTTGTGAATCGCGGACTGCAGTTTCCCGATCTTATTCAAGAGGGAAATATCGGTCTGATGAAGGCCGTAGAGAAATTTGATTATCATCGCGGCTATAAGTTCAGCACCTATGCCACCTGGTGGATCCGCCAGTCCATCACCCGTGGTATTGCCGATCAGGGGCGCACCATTCGTCTTCCTGTACATATGATAGAGACCGTTAACCGCCTGCTCAGGGTTTCCAAGGATTTTATCAGAGAGGAAAACAGGGAACCGAGTCCGGAAGAGATGGCAGAGCAGCTGGGTACTGACATCGAAAAGGTGAAGGCGGCCCTGAAAACGGCAAAAGATGCAATCTCCCTCGATACTCCGGTGGGAGATGACGAAGAGACCTTCCTTGGAGATTTTATTGAAGACTGCTCCACCCCCGGTCCCCATGAGGCCAGCATGGTTGAGAGTCTGAAGGAATGTCTCTGCAAGGTCATGTCATCCCTTTCTCCCCGGGAGGCAAAGGTTGTCCGTATGCGCTACGGTATTGATGTGGGCTGCGATCATACCCTCGAAGAGGTCGGCAAGTGTTTTGCTGTTACCCGAGAGCGTATTCGTCAGATTGAGGCACAGGCCATTAAAAAGCTGAAACATCCCTCGCGCATTGACGAACTGCGGGTGTTTATGACCGATTGACCTTTTGTTTATTGATTAAAGGTATTTATATCTCCCGGGCTCAGCCCGGGATTTTTGTTTGTTTATCCTGTGTAGTGTCCCATGGCAAATAACTCTCTGATTCATTGGCTTGCCTTAAGTCTTGTCCCCGGTTTGGGGAGCAAGTCAATCAGGCAGCTGGTGGACCGCTTCGGCGGTGCGGAGGAGGTCTTTGCCGCCTGTGTTCCCGGAAGTGAAAACAGTGAGAAGATCCGTGCCAATGTCTTTACTGCCCTTGGCACTCCCGAATCATTATACGAAGAAGCTGAAACGCAGCTGCAAGCCCTGAAAAAGCACGGGGCAGCAGTTGTCTGTCCCGATGATGCGGAGTATTCCCGGCTCCTGGAAACAATAAGCGATCCGCCGCCTGTTCTCTATCTGCAGGGACGGATTGATCTCCTCTGCTCCCAATGTGTGGCGATGGTTGGTTCGCGCGCTGCCACAAGCTATGGCAGGCGCAGTTCCTTTACTCTGGCAAAGGGGCTTGCCGCTGCCGGTGTTACCGTGGTGTCCGGTCTTGCCCTGGGTGTGGATGGTGAGGCACACCGGGGAGCTCTTGCCGCAGGGGGAGCGACCGTGGCTGTCCTGGGCTGCGGTCTTGATGTCGTGTATCCACGGCAGAACGCAAAACTCCATGCAGCTATACGTCGTGACGGTCTGCTGGTCTCTGAGTATTTCCTGGGCACGCGACCGGACAGTTATCGCTTTCCTGCCCGCAATCGTATTATTGCAGGGTTGAGCAGTGGGGTTGTGGTGGTGGAGGCGGCTAAAAAATCCGGTTCCCTGATTACTGCTGAGATGGGGTTGGATGAAGGGAGAGAAATATTTGCAGTTCCGGGGCAAATCGATTCTTTTAAGAGTGACGGTACCCACTGGCTCCTGCAGCAGGGGGCGAGGCTGGTCTCTTCTGCAGACGATATTCTTGCCGGGCTGGATATTTACCGGTCAGCAGGTGGAGAGGCGGTCGAAAGTGGGGCGGTTGAGCAAAATGTGGATCCGGATGCGAGAGCACTCCTTACCGGAATAGATGTCTATCCGGTCCCAAGAAATGAGTTGATAGCCGCTTCCGGTCTTGATGCTGCAAAAGCGGCGGAACTGCTGCTTCTCCTCGAGCTTGAGGGGCTGGTGGAGATCCTTGCCGGTGACAGGGTACGGCGAATACATTGAGCCTGCAGGCTCGAACAGATCAAAAACACAAAAAATGAGGACGGAAATGCTTGATATCCAGTTTGCCCCATCCATTTTATCTGCCGATTTTGCACGGCTTGGCGAAGAGATCCGGGCTGTGGACGAAGCCGGTGCCGAGGTTATTCATATCGATGTGATGGATGGACATTTTGTGCCAAATATCACCATAGGGCCACTGGTGGTGAAAGCGGCACGACCTGTAACCGATAAGATCCTTGATGTGCATCTGATGATAGAAGACGCCGATACGTATATTGATTCTTTTGCCAATGCCGGTGCCGACTGGATCACAGTGCATGTGGAAGCCTGTACCCACCTGCATCGAACTGTGGCGCGCATCAAAGAGCTTGGGAAAAAGGCAGGGGTTGTGCTGAATCCGGCAACGTCTCTGACAAGCCTTGATTATATCCTGGAAGAGGTGGATCTGGTCATGCTGATGAGTGTGAATCCGGGTTTTGGCGGCCAGTCCTTTATTGAGTCGACTCTTGGAAAAACAGACGAACTGAAAAGCAGAATAGACAAGCTGGGGCTGCAGGTCGGAATCGAAATCGATGGCGGTATCAGTCCAAAATCAATTAAACGGGTGGCAGAGGCGGGGGCAAATATCTTTGTTGCCGGTTCTGCCATATATGGAAGCAATGATTACCGGGCAGTGATCGCCGAGATGCGTACTCTTGCCGAAGAGGGGCGAGGGCTACGGGGAGTTTGAAGGCCGGCAGCAGTGACAGTCGGATGATTGCATGAATTGGAAAGGAGTGGAGGACGATATGCAGCAGTGGAAGGCGATAAGGGAATGCAGGGCGTATACAGAATTGCAACGTTGTGCCGAAAATCTGCCTGATCTGACAGATACAGCAGTGCTCACTTCCGAGCGGATAGCACACTATGTATGCACAGGACCGGAGTTTCAGCTGTTGTACGGCTGTCAGCATATCAATGAGGAGATACTTGATCATTTCCAGGAAATTGCAGATGAATCCCGGCTGGTGGAGCAGTTCCGGCAGATGCGACGTGGAGCTGTGTTGAATAAGATTGAAGGGTATCCTTCGGAAGAGCGACAGGTTCTGCATACCAGTTGTCGGGATATCTTCAGCACGCAGCCGGCAAGCCCAACGCAGACAGAGCAGGGGAAAGTAGAGTTGCAAAAGCTTAAGGAGTTTCTGCAGGAAGTGGAAAACGGCACACTTCGCGGCAGTTCCGGTGAGACATTTACAACACTTGTGCATGTGGGCATAGGCGGTTCTGATCTTGGTCCCCGTTCCATCTACGAGGCACTGCGTGCCTATCGAATAGGTGGACGAACGGTACACTTTATTGCAAATGTGGATCCTGATGATGCGGCGGATGTTCTCCAGGGGCTGGATCTGTCAAGGACACTGGTTGCAGTGGTCTCTAAGAGCGGGACAACACTTGAGACATTGAGCAATGAGACACTGGTGCGACAGGCATTAAAAGATGCCGGACTGGATCCTGCCGCACACTGTCTTGCGGTGACCGGTGAATCCAGTCCCATGGATAACCCGGAACATTACCTTCGTTCTTTTTATATGTATGACTATATCGGCGGCCGCTTCAGTTCCACGTCTGTGGTCGGCACGGTAATGCTTGGCTTTGCCCTCGGCTATTCCCGGGTGGAGTCTTTCCTGAAGGGAGCGGTACGAATGGATGAGGCGGCTGAAGAGGGTGATGTCCGTAAAAATCTGCCCCTTCTTCTTGCCCTGCTTGGGGTCTGGAATCATACACTTTTGCAAAAGCCCACAGTGGCAGTGCTTCCTTACAGTCAGGCGCTGCATAGATTTACCGCCCATCTGCAGCAGTGCGATATGGAATCCAACGGCAAGTCTGTACAGCGTAACGGTGAGCCGCTGCAGGGGCAAAGCGGTCCTGTGGTCTGGGGGGAACCCGGTACAAACGGACAGCATGCCTTTTATCAGCTGCTCCATCAGGGTACAGAAGAAGTTGCTGTGGAGTTTATCGGCTTTCGCAGGAGTCAGTATGGCAGGGATATGGTCATCAGGGAAACCACATCCCAGCAGAAACTTGTGGCGAACCTTCTGGCCCAGTCACTTGCCCTTGTGTCGGGCAAGGATGATGAGAACCCCAATAAGCGGTTTGCAGGTAATCGGTCAAATTCGGTCCTCATGGGAGATTGTCTGACACCGGAAAGTATGGGGGCATTGCTCGCTCTGTATGAGGCGAAGATAGTATTTCAGGGATTTTGCTGGAATGTGAACTCATTTGATCAGGAGGGTGTGCAGTTGGGAAAGGTGCTGGCTGGTCAGTTCCTTTCTGCAATGGTGGAGAAAAAGGTAGAAAATTCGGTGACAGGGGCATTCCTGCAGAGTGCGGGAATCGCCTGACGGGGTGTTGCGGATAAAAAATGAATAATCATTCATTTTTCAGGATAATCAGATTCGTTTTTTGTTGACAAAGGTTACGTTCAGAGATATTCTCCCTCGCTGAATGACTATTCAATAGTTTCGTTTCATATTCTGTCGTTTTTGTCATTGGCAAATGCAAAAAGCCGGATGACTTGAGGTGGGGTGAATGTTCTCATACTCTCCTTCGGTTTTTGAAGCAGTCGCTTTTGATGCGTATATTCTGGTAAAGGAAGAAGTATAATCAGTAATTTAAAGGAGGAAAATTCATGGCAAAGCATGATACCCCCATGTTGGACGAACTTGAAAATGGCCCATGGCCAAGCTTCGTTACCGACATTAAGCGCCAGGCTGAGAAAAATCCAGATTGTTGGGATATCTTAGGTCAGGTTGAACTGTCTTACAAAGATAGAATCACCCATTGGAAACATGGTGGAATCGTAGGTGTTTTCGGATACGGTGGTGGTATCGTTGGTCGTTATTCCGACGTTCCTGCACAGTTCCCCGGTGTTGAGCACTTCCATACCGTTCGTGTAAATCAGCCTGCTTCCAAGTATTATTCCACAGAGAATCTTCGTGCACTGATGGATCTCTGGGAGAAACATGGTTCCGGTATGACCAACATGCATGGTTCAACTGGTGATATCGTTCTGCTTGGCTGTCGTACCGAAGCTCTTGAGCCTTTCTTCTATGATCTGACCCATGAAATGGGACAGGATCTCGGTGGATCCGGTTCCAATCTCCGTACTCCTGCAAACTGTCTCGGAGAGTCCCGCTGTGAGTGGTCCTGCTACGATACAGAGGAAGCATGTCATCATCTGACCATGCATTATCAGGATGAGATTCATCGTCCAGCTTTCCCTTACAAATTTAAGTTCAAATTTTCCGGTTGTCCCAACGACTGTGTTGCAGCACTTGCCCGTTCTGACTTTGCTGTTATCGGTAACTGGAAAGATGACATCCAGATGGATCAGGCTGCAGTAAAAGAGTATATTGCCGGAAATATTCCATCAAACGGTGGTTCCCATGCTGGCAAAGACTGGGGTCCGTTTGATATCCAGGCTGAAGTTATTGACCTCTGTCCCACCAACTGTATGTGGATGGAAGGTGATGAACTGAAGATTGACAACTCCGAGTGTACCCGTTGCATGCATTGCATCAACGTTATGCCTCGTGCCCTGCGTCCCGGTAAGGTTCGTGGTGCTTCCATCAATATCGGCGCAAAAGCTCCTATCTTGGATGGTGCGCAGTTTGCTACCCTTATCATCCCCTTCATCGAAGTTTCTGCTGATAACGAGTTTGAGAATGTGATCGAAGTCATCGAGAACATCTGGGACTGGTGGATGGAAGTTGGTAAAAACCGTGAGCGTGTAGGTGAGACCATGCAGCGTGTTGGTCTGCCCACCTTTATTCAGGTTATGGGTCTTGATCCTATTCCACAGCATGTCCGTGAGCCTCGCTCAAATCCCTACGTGTTTTGGCAGGCTGAGGAAGTTCCAGGCGGTTTTGATCGCGATGTTGATGAGTTCCGTAAACGTCACGCCGCATAAGAAAATTAATCGAGTTGTCAGTTAGCTCGAGTACATATTCAAGGAGGTTATAATTATGGGTTACGATCCCGAAAATCCCATGGCGGACAGGATTACAGATATTGGTCCCCCACACTATTCAAAAATGCATCCCCCGATTATTGCAAATAACAAGGGTAAATGGCTGTGGCATGAAATCACCCAGCCCGGTGTACTTGTTCATAAAGCAGAATCAGGAGATGAATGCTGGACCGTACGTGTTGGTGCTGCCCGTCTGATTTCCATCGAGCTTATCCGCGAAATGTGCGACATCGCTGATGCGCATTGCGAAGGATATCTTCGTTTCACTACCAGAAATAATGTTGAGTTCATGGTAGATTCCAAAGATAAAGTTCAGCCTCTGCTGGATGATCTTGCCTCTCGCGGCAACAAGTTCCCCGTAGGCGGAACCGGAGCCGGTGTGACCAATATCGTTCATACTCAGGGTTGGGTACATTGTCATACTCCGGCTACAGACGCTTCCGGTGTTGTTAAAGCCGTTATGGATGAGCTGTTTGACTACTTTGTCACCATGACACTTCCTGCACAGGTTCGTATCGCACTTGCCTGCTGTCTGAACATGTGTGGTGCTGTACATGCTTCCGATATCGCCATCCTTGGTGTGCATCGTAAGCCGCCGATGATCGACCATAGTCGTATCACCGGTGTCTGTGAGCTTCCCCTTGCTATTTCCGCCTGTCCTCTTGGTGCTGTTAAACCTGCTAAAGCAGAGGTGAATGGCGAAGAGATCAAGACCGTTAAGGTTAACAACGACCGTTGTATGTTCTGTGGTAACTGTTATACCATGTGTCCTGCAATGCCTCTTGCTGATCCTGAAGGTGACGGAATTGCGATTCTGGTTGGTGGTAAGGTTTCCAACTCCAGATCCCATCCGAAATTCTCCAAGCTGGTTATTCCATTCCTGCCCAACACTCCGCCACGCTGGCCTGAGACCGTTGAAGCTGTAAAGAATATCCTGGAGACCTATGCAGGAGATGCAAAGAAATACGAGCGTGTTGGCGAGTGGGCCGAGCGTATCGGTTGGGAGAAGTTCTTTGAAAAATGTAACATCCCCTTTACCGTCAAGTCTGTCGATGATTATCGTCTGGCTTATGACACCTGGCGTACTTCTACTCAGTTTAAGTACACCAACGCAATCAAGTAATTGACCTTATGGGAGCAGTCGGAGGCATTACCTTCGGCTGCGCCTCTTTGGTTACTTGCCTGATAACACTTTTTAGAGGAGTATGTGTTATGGGAATGAGTGACGATGAAATTAAAGCTGCTATGATCGAAAAGGCCACGAAGGCCCCGAAACCGCAGCTGTATGTCAAGGATTTCTACAAATGTGATCCTGACTCCAAAGCTCGTAAGATCAAGAACCTGGCAAATGAGCTGGTTAAAGAGGGAGAGCTGATGTTCTGGTCCTCCGGCTCCACCACCATGTATGCCCGTCCTGACCGTATCAAGGATGAAGAGGGAGATGAGGGTGTAAACTAGACCTTAATCTTTGTTCTCAATTTTTTGAGAAAGGGCACACGATTCTTTGGAATCTTGTGCCCTTTTTTTTTGTAACTGTTCAGTGCACTTCGTCTTCGTCCATTCCAGCCTTTTTCGGTAACATTCGTATGCTTTGAAGGCAGGAACGAACCCAAGGTAATCAGAATAGACACATTCCGTGCTTTATAAACCTTTCCAGCTCCTATGCTGAATGTTTTTTTTATGTATGAAATCACTACTGCATCTTAAATCCACCAGCTCCACAAACCAGGATGCTTTTCAGCTTGCACTTGCCGGTAAGGCAGAGCACGGTTTTGGTGTTATCGCTGACAGCCAGCGTGAAGGCAGAGGACGTCTTGGCAGAGCATGGTCCTCCCCGGTCAATAGCGGGCTTTACTGCTCCATTATCCTTCGTCCCGATCTTCCCCTCTCTCAATTTCCGCAAATCACGCTTACTGCCGGTCTTGCTCTCTGCCAAATGGTTGAGTCCCTCGATATTCCAGACTTTGGCGTTAAATGGCCCAATGATCTGTACTGTCTCGGAAAGAAATGTGGGGGGATCCTTGTTGAAAGCTCACCCCTTGCAGCGGATAGTGAAAACCTGTTTGTTGTTGTAGGGACAGGGCTGAACGTGAATACCGATGTGGCAGATTTTCCTGATGCACTTGTCCGGAGCGCTACCTCCCTGTTTCTGGAAACGGGGAAACGATGGCAGGTGCACACATTGTATGAAAAATATCGTACACTTCTGTTGCAGAATATGAAGATTCATGAGGAGATTGGATTTTCAGCAATCCTTGAGGAGTGGAGGAAGAGAGATGTGCTTTTTGGCAGGGAAATGCAGTGGGTAACACGTGATAAAAAACTGATAGTCGGGAAGGGACTGGGACCGGATGCTGAGGGTCGGTTGCTTGCTGAAGATTCTGCCGGACATATCCATGAGATACTGTCAGGAGATGTGAGTCTCGTTGTGACAGAGGAATAAAAAAAGGGGAATCTGCCCTCGTGCGTGATGCCCGGGCAGTATTCCCTTTTCCTGATTGCTGAATTTAAGCAGCCTTCCTGGTCCTAGTAGCGGTAGTATTCCGGTTTGTATGGTCCTTCAACGGGAACACCAATGTAATCCGCCTGCACTTTACTAAGAGTTGTGAGGTGAACGCCGATCTTGGCAAGGTGGAGTCGGGCTACTTTTTCATCAAGATGCTTGGGCAGGAAGTATACCTTGTTCTCGTATTTGTCAGAGTGCTGCCATAATTCAATCTGGGCAAGAACCTGATTGGTAAAGGAGTTACTCATAACAAAGCTTGGATGACCGGTGGCACAGCCAAGATTTACCAGGCGACCTTCTGCAAGGACAATAATTTTCTTTCCGTCGGGGAAGATGACATGATCAACCTGCGGTTTGATGTTCTCCCAGGGAAGATCCTTGATCCCGGCAATATCGATCTCAGAGTCAAAGTGTCCGATATTGCAGACAATGGCTTCGTCCGGCATCTTGTCCATGTGGGCACGGGTGATAACGTTGAGGTTCCCCGTACAGGTGACGTAAATGTTTCCCTCAGGAGCAATCTCATCCATTGTCACAACCTGATATCCTTCCATGGCAGCCTGCAAGGCACAGATGGGATCCACCTCGGTCACATAGACAGTTGCTCCCATTCCGCGAAGGGCCTGGGCGCACCCCTTGCCAACATCACCGTAGCCGACAACAACAGCTTTTTTACCAGCTATCATCACGTCTGTGGCTCGTTTGATACCGTCGAGCAGTGATTCACGACATCCGTAGAGATTGTCAAATTTGGACTTGGTAACAGAGTCATTGACGTTGAAGGCGGGGCATTCAAGTTTCCCGTCCCGTGCCATCTCGTTGAGGCGATGAACACCTGTTGTGGTTTCTTCACTGATCCCTTTGATATCTGCCATTTCCTCTTTATATTTATCATGCATGATAAGGGTGAGATCTCCACCGTCGTCGAGAATCATGTTGGGGCGCCATCCATCGGGGCCGAAAATGGTCTGATCGATACACCACCAGAATTCCTCCTCATTTTCACCCTTCCAGGCGAAGGTGGGGATACCGGCATCAACCATGGCAGCTGCGGCATGATCCTGGGTGGAGAAGATATTACACGAGGACCAGCGAATTTCGGCACCGAGTGCCACCAGTGTCTCCATAAGCACTGCTGTCTGGATGGTCATATGCAGACAACCGGCAATGCGGGCACCTTTTAAGGGCTGTGAAGCACCATATTCTTCACGGAGGGCCATAAGGCCCGGCATTTCGGTTTCAGCAATATTCACCTCTTCCCTGCCCCATTTGGCAAGGGACATATCGGCAACTTTATAATCATTATCACTCATTTAATTTCCTCATTAAAGTTGTAAAAAATAGAAGAACCCACCTGCTGCAGCGGGCAGCAGATGGGTTAGGTACAAGTAGATGACGTCGGCAGCCTAGAGCCCGGCGTCACTTTTCAGGATTTCAGCTTTGTCGGTTCTCTCCCATGTGAACTCATCGCGTTCCCGTCCAAAATGCCCATAGGCGGCGGTGGCCTGATAGATGGGACGGAGGAGGTTGAGCTGCTGCACGATCGCTTTCGGGCGCAGGTCAAAGTTCCGTCCAATAAGAGCGATGATGGCATCGTCGTCAATCTTTCCGGTTCCAAAACTGTTTACATTAATGGAAACCGGCTGCGATATGCCGATGGCATACGCAATCTGAACTTCAAGTTCTGAGGCGATTCCAGCAGCGACAAGGTTTTTGGCGACGTATCTTCCCATGTAGGCAGAGGATCGATCAACCTTGGAAGGATCTTTTCCGGAAAAAGCACCGCCGCCGTGTGAACCCTTGCCGCCATAGGTATCGACTATAATCTTGCGACCGGTCAGTCCGCAGTCTCCGACGGGACCACCGATAACGAAACGACCGGTGGGGTTTATAAAATATTTGGTGTTTTCATCAACCATATCCTCGGGTAGGGTGGGTTTGATGATAAGTTCCATAACGCCTTCCTGCAGATCCTTATGTGCTACGGATTCGTCATGCTGGGTGGAAAGGACGACCGCTTCAATACGCTTGGGTTTGTTGTTTTCGTATTCAATGGTGACCTGGCTTTTTGCATCCGGACGAAGCCATGGCAGTTTGCCGGCCTTTCTGACATCTGCCTGGCATTTTACCAGACGATGAGAGTATGTAATGGGCATGGGCATAAGGACCCTTGTCTCATCACAGGCGTAGCCGAACATCAATCCCTGGTCACCGGCACCCTGATCGAGATCCATGCCACTTCCTTCATCAACACCCATGGCAATATCTGTGGATTGTTTGTCAATGGAAGTGATAACGGCACAGGATTGCCAGTCAAACCCCATATCAGAAGAATTGTAGCCAATGGACTTGATGGTCTGTCGAACAACTTCCGGCATGTCTACCCAGGCATTGGTGGTGATCTCACCGGCAATAATCGCCATACCGGTGGTAACCATGGTTTCGCAGGCGACGCGACCGGCAGGATCGTGGGTCAAAATTGAGTCAAGGATAGCATCTGATATCTGATCGGCCACCTTATCCGGGTGACCCTCAGATACGGATTCAGAAGTAAACATGTGATTTGACATAAAAAACTCCAGTAGTAGTATGTTGTGATTCGGCAGTGTGAATAATACGGGAAAAGAACGTGTCTTCTTTGCTCTGCATGTGTATTTTAACCCTCTAATATGGCGTTTAACGCCCCATGTTGTCAAGTAAAAACGGTGTTTGTGAGGAGAAATAGGACAAAGATTTCAATTCCTGATCTTTTATGGTAGCTTGATGAAATTACATCAGTGCTTATGGTAAAGACGTTTTTGCAGCATACGTCATGAATCCAACAGGAGTGGAAGGTATGTCCATAGAAGAAGCCCGTGAAGTTCTGGCGATTGAGGAGAAGGGGCTCGCTGCCGTCCGGGAACGGATTGGCGATGAATTTGAAATGGCTGTATCGGCAATTCTTGCCTGTCCCAGCCGGCTTGTTATAACCGGTATCGGAAAATCCGGGATTATTGGTCAGAAGATATCGGCTACGCTCAATTCCACAGGGACACCATCATTTTTCCTTCATCCTGTTGAGGCAATGCATGGTGATCTTGGAATGGTCGCAGCCTCCGATGTAGTGGTTGCTATCTCCTATTCCGGTGAGACCGCAGAGTTAAATGGTCTGCTGGTCAGCCTGAAACGGCGTGGTACAACCGTTATTGCCATGACGGGAGGACAACGTTCAACCCTTGCCCAGGCGAGTGATATTGTGCTCGATATCAAAATTCCCAAGGAAGCATGTCCACTTGGGCTTGCCCCCACCACCAGCACCACAGCAACTTTGGCTATGGGGGATGCTCTTGCCGTCGTTCTGTTAAAGCGTAAACAGTTTAGGGCTGCTGATTTTCGCGAGAATCATCCAGGGGGCAGTCTCGGCGAACGTCTCAAGGTAAATATCAGTGAGGTCATGCTCACGGGAGATTCGGTTCCCAGTGTCTCTGTTGATGCCTTTGCTGAACTGGCTGTTGCCGTGTTAAACCGGGAAAGCCTTGGTGCTGTGCTTATTGTCGATGATTCAAAAAAAGTGCTTGGCATCATTACTGACGGGGATATCAGGAGAGCGGTTGCGGAGGGAAACGATATGGCGTCTGTTCCTGTCAGTGAACTTATGACAAGCACTCCCATAACCATAGAGAATCATGTGCAGGCTGTTGATGCGTTAAGTATTATGCAGCAGCATGAGATTACCGTGCTGCCCGTGGTGAATGCTGAGAATGTATTACAGGGAATTGCCCATCTGCATGATCTTCTGGGGAAGGGTGAGTTTCGGTTTTTAGTTTAAGGAGTTGCTTATGTGTCAGATGAGTGTGCTTGTTCGCAGTGATGAAGAAGAAAAAGTGGTTATGGAAAGTACTGTCAGGCTTGTGGTAAAGAACAATGGTGTTGAGCTAAGTACCTTTTTTGAAGAACCGGTTTTTGTTGCCGATGTACAGGTCGAGGAAATTGATTTTCTGGGCGGCAAAGTTTTTTTAGTACCGTCCTCATGAAAAGCTGTCATAAAAATACGAAGTTCTCTGTTGAGTATAATGACGGAATGCTTCAAATATCTCCAGATAGCGAGATAGGAAGTCTTCCAGGCCTTAGCCTCCTCCCCAGGGAGGTATTGAAAAGAGTGTCGGCTTAGATTCATTACCGGTGTTAGTGCCTTACTGCTGAAAAGCTGTAATAAAAAACATGAAAATAAATGACCTTAAACCTCGAATGGTAACGACAGCAACAAGGCACTTATGCCGGCTTACCGTTCATTACCGGTGTTAGAATAAAAGAAGGAGAAGAAAATGAATTCGTTAGAGAAATTACAGGTATTGCTTCCGCACTGGATTGAACACAATCAGGGGCATGGCGATGAGTGTAGAAAGTGGCTGGAGCAATTACAGAAAGAAGGAGGCTCAGCAGAAGTGCAGGAGCATCTGTCTGCGGCTTTGGCTGCAATGGCTACTGTCAGTGAAGAGCTTGAAAAGGCAATGCAGGCGGCAGGCGGGGCAAAGGAAGACGCTCACCATCACCACCATCATCACCATCATTAACGCAGCAGCTTCCTGAGCAGATGTGTTCAAGAAAGTCGTACAGTCTCGTCGGTATGGAGGATGATTCCAATATCCACAGTCTCTACGGCTTCTGTGAAAAAAGTCAGTGGTGAACCGTGGCAGGCACACTCGACCACCATCCCCGCAAACCGCGAACCGCACCCCGCAAACCGCTTTATTTTTCCTCAGTATAAAACAGCCAGCTGTCATTGGCAGGTGAATAGAGATAATCCATCTGCAGCCGCAGGGGTCTGCCACCGGCCGTTTCTGTACACTGCATCCGAAAAAGAAGGCTGTCTCCAATTTTTTTCAGATATTCAACTTTTGGGGTACTGAGTTTGGATCGTTTGGCAGCCGGATAGTGTTTGAGGAAGAGTTCCTCGAAGTTGTCTGTCAGGTATGCGGTCTGTTTGATGACCTGCAGCTCTTTTTCCGCATCACTGATCTGCTCCGCTGCCTCTTTAGAGATTGTCGCAAACTCAGGCAATTCTGCAAAGCTGCTCTCGCTTATACTCTTTTGGATATCCCTGAGTTTTACAAGTGCCGGTTCGTATTCCTCTGATTTTAAAAATTTGGCAATATCTTGTTTGTCTCGAATAATCGAAGCGTGGAGCATAATACGTGAGAGTTTCTCACGACTGTCTGTGGTATTAATTTGACTGAGAAGTTTAGAATTTTCCTCCAGGAGAATGGTGGCCTGTGCGTACTGTTTTATGGCATCGTCCCAATTGGCTTCGGAAAAGGCCTTCTTCCCCTTTTCGATGGTCATATAAATCTTTGTCTTGGCAATATTCTCATGAAGTCCTGTAATTGTGTCCGTCTCCTGAAGATCCATCTTCTGTACGAGCTTTAATGCACGCTGGTAGAAATCCAGGGCGGTAACCCATTCTTTCTTCGCAAAGGCGGCGTGCCCCTGATCTCTCAAGGTGTTGAAGGTGGTCTGGTTGGAGAGGAGTTCGAGCTGCACGATATCCTCAAGGGGAACGTTGGGATCAGCCTTGGCAAGTTTCAACGCCTCGCTGAACTGCCGGGACGCATCATCCCAGTCGTCAATGGAGAGAGATTTTTCTCCTGCCTCCATAAGGTAATTAAAGCGTGCCTGGGGATATTTCTCACGGATATCGGCGATAAGCGCGGTGTCAATGGCATCGGTTTTGGTGGTGATATCCAGTGCCTTTTCATAGGCAAGGACGGCTTCTTTCCATGTTTCCCGTACGAAAAATTTATCACCGTTTTCCTTTGCTTCTTTGAATGCAAGAATGAGATCCCGGTTGATCTGGGAGACATACTTTCCGTCAAGAAGGGTGTTTCCCTTAAGTCCTTCTTTGAGTGTTTTTGAATTAAGCAGGGTCTGAATTTTTTGAACGAGTTCCTTCTTCTCATCCTGCTTGACAATCCTGACGCTAGCCAGGATATCAAGGGCATTGGAACACTTTTGTTCTGCCGCTTCAAATTTCCAGGCTTCAAGAAGGGTGCTGCACTCGGTATAGCTTGCTTCGGCATCCTGCAGACCAGATTTCAACGAACTGTAGGATACGACAAGTGTTGCACAAAGGGCAACAGCACCTGCGCCGATGGTGTACAGCAGCCATTTTTTGCCGACCGCTTTTTTTTCTTCGAAAAAAGTTCGTTTACCGCTCTTCTTGTCAGGGGCTGTTTCTTCACCCTCAGGATTTTCAGCTGATGTTGCATTGGATGTTTTAGTGACCCAGTCGCCGAGAAGGTCAAGGGACTGTTTGACCCGATCTTTTGCTTCCTGCAGCAGGGGATAGTCGGAAACAACTCCTTCAACAGCCAGGAATTTTTCCATGGCCTGCTGCTGCTCACCCTGATGTTCCAGGACTTCCGCCTCATCAAAGAGCTCCATTGCTTCATTAATGGCATTTTGTACCTGAGCTTCCATCTCTTCACGACCCTCAAACGAATCGTGAACTTTTGCAAGCTCCCGGGATAACGCCTGAAATCTCTTTTGCTTGGCCATAATGCGGAGACGGTCGGTGTCAACTCCCCTGGTTTCGTCGGGGAGAGGCTCTGGAATAACCGGTTCCGTGGATTCAAGGGTGAAGGAATCTCCAAATATATCGTCGTCAAGCATGGAGATCTCGCCGTCGTCTTCCGGGATATCGGAAACCACCGGATCCGGCTCAGCGGATAGTGCCGGTTCTGGTTCTGGTTCTGGTTCTGCGACTGTAGAACCGGGGGCGTTCGCATCAAAAGAGGAGTCAAAGGGGAGTTTGTCACTGTTTGCCTGATACCATTTAGCAGCCTCTTCATTAAAGGCATTGACAGTGGAATATGTTTCTCCGGAAATCAACTTGCCGATATATGAAATCAGTTTTACAATGGACTTGTCAGTCTCCCAGACATCCCCTATGCAGATTGCAGATGAATCAAAATCGGGATGAAAAAGAGGGCTTTCCGGGCGGCAGTTAGGGGGGAAATGAGGAAAACCGAATGGAAGTGAGATGGTTACAATGTGTGTGTCGCAGGGAGTGACTTCTCCGCCGGCTTCCTTGCAGACACCATTAATGTGATAGGTCACCCGGTACTGCTCTGGAGGATTTCCCTCTTCAGGAGTAACAGTTATTTGAGGAATATTTGCAAAATGCTCTGTAATTTCCTGGAAAATTGTCTCGAGTTGCGCGCTGGTATTACTCATTTGTAGTTACTTATCTGTAAAAGGAATCCGCAGATGACAATAGAGAGGTGAGCCTCTTATTAAATTTCTTTGTATTTTTTCATAGATTGTCTATTAAGTACAGCTGATTATACCAAGTAAGGTGAAAAAGTAAAAAAAAATGAATGAATATTCAAAAAAAGATTCTTTTCCCTTCCGGGGCGAGAGTGTGATAAACTTGTAGGCAATGAAATCATTTAATCTTTATTTTAAAATAATTACCAACAACAACTGTCCCCTGTATGAAAAGGGTGACCTGTTGACCTTGTCTGACAAAGCCCTTACCTGTCCTGAGCATAAGCCCACCTGCCTGATTCTTGTGCGGGAAATGACACAGCTGCTTTTTCGGCTGCTTGACGGGGGTGGGGCGGGAGCAGCGGAGAAAGGAGAGTTGTTCAGCTGCAGCGGGTGTTCCGGCTTGATTAAGTTCGGTCTGGTTTCAAAGGAGGAGGCAGCACTTCCCGTTTCCGAGCCTGCCGCTCCTGCACTTAGCGACGAGTCAAGGACATTGCTTGACTCCATACGAGATTTTCCACTGATACAGGCTATTCCCGAAGATGATCTTGTCAAGGTGGTTGATCGACTCCGTAAGGAACGGGTGCATTCCGGTGCCACTCTTATCCGCAAGGGGCAATCCAGTATGTATCTGTATATCATTTTGTCCGGCAATATGGTGGTCAGTGATAAATCCCTTGTTATTGCGACCCTGGGACCCGGAGAAATCTGCGGGGAGATGAGTTATCTCGGTGGTGATACGGCGGGTGCGGATGTGAAAGCGATAACAGATGCTGAGGTTCTTTCCTTTGCAGGAGAAGATCTGAGCATGCTTCTTGACAGAAGTCCCGGATTGCAGCTTTATATGGCAAAGGTTCTTGCCAGGCGACTGGGTAATGCCAACTCAGTCCGTTTTAACACCTTTGATGCATGCATGAGCGGCTGGCTGAGGGAAATGCCGCCGGCGGAACTGTTTCAGATCTTTCATATGAACCAGAAAACCGGTGTCCTCACCCTGGATTTCCCGGAAGGTATGGCAAAAGTCTCTTTTCGTGAAGGCTGCGTGATTAATGCTCAGTTTGGTGAGAAGACCAATCAGGAGGCCATCTTTGATATGCTTGGTGAAAAAGAAGGTCGCTATGCTTTTACAACTGGTCTCTCTCCCGAGGAGATGCGTTCTGCTGAAATTGGTGATTTTATGATGCTGCTGATGGAAGGCATAAAACGCGTTGATGAAACCGGGGAAGAATCTTGAAGCCCTGCAGCCGCTGTGGCTGTTAGAAAGTTCTTCTCACAGATGCCAACTGTCTCTGTTCCTTATTCCCTGACTTCTGTCATAAAAAAAATGAAGTTCATACCCAATAATCTGTCAGTGTGTTACAAACGCCCGCAAACTATTTTCGCTGACACAAGCTGTCAACCATTGTCGGCACTGTATCTGGCATGAATGGGCACAGAACGATTCTGCAGCTCTGCAGCCGGATAGAAACACATCCCGATCAACAGGCTTTGCTGCAGAAGTCCTGCAATGATTTCAGCGGCTGGGAAAGACTTCGTTTTTTCGCCGAGGAACAGGGGATGGGGCCCTTACTGCACCATCATCTTTCCGCCGTTGACGGGAAGTGGCCCGAAGCATTTTTTCGGGGTATGCTTGTGTCGAGGGTGCGACATAAGCAGGTCAATAGTCGTCTGCTGAATACTCTCGGATCTGTCCTGAGGGTATTTGAGGCAGAGGGGGTGCCCGTGCTCGTTCTCAAAGGTGCAGCTCTGTGTCAGACCCTTTATCCCGATATTGGCTTGCGTCCCATGCGGGATATTGATCTGTTGCTGGCCAAAGAAGATGTACAGCACGGTCATGATCTTCTCAGGAAAAACGGTTTTCAAGTATACCCCTGTGTTAGACCCGACGATCATTTTCATCTCTCACCACTGTATAAAAGTGTTGATTCCCTCCAGGTCTGTGTGGAACTGCACCACGGTCTTTTTCCTTCCTGCCCTCCCGGTTATCTCTCCCTGAGCTTCAGGGATTTGTATGCCAATGGACGTTCTTTTGATGTGGACGGTGTCACGGCATATATGTTTGCCAGAGAAGAAATGTTGTATCATCTGTATGAACACGCATTTCACACTCCCCTTACCTATGAGCCCTTTAAACTGATATCAGCTGCAGATATTGTCGCCCTTGTGGAAGCAGAACATGCTGAGTTGGACTGGGAGAAAATCGCGTCAATGTACCCCGGTGTCTTTCGTGCGTTGCCCTGTTTTCATTACCTAACTCCATGGACGGATGCTGTTCTGAGACACATTCCCCCGTTGCCGGGATCTGTGCCAGCTGGCGTCGGCAAGTCTTTCAGAGGGTGGCCGCAGGTACATCTTTCAGAGCAGAAACAGATTCCGCTTGCAACAAAAATCCACAGAACATTTTGTCCTCCAGCATGGTGGTTGCTGGTCTACTATACTCCTGCCGGCCTCCTCTCTCTGTTCTGGTGCAGAATCTTCGGGCACACAAAGCATGTCTTCTGGTGGGGAAAACTCTACTGGAGAATTTTTCTGGACGAAAATGGAATGACAGCATCTTCCGACCAGAAAGCTCAGAAGTCTCGCATGGGCTCTTCGGTACTGAAGAACGGCAGGTTGGTGTTGAAGGGATTGGTCAGAAAATTCAGGGCATAAGGCTGTGCTTCTCTTGTGATCGCTGATGTTTTCCTCAGTCCACTATTTTGTACGTCGGTATGATGTTGTAGTCGGCAGCATAGAGTTTTTGTATTGTCTCTATCTGTTTCTCGGTGGGGGGCACTTTTTTTTGACGAACACGATTGTCGTGGGGGAGAGAATTGCAGCCGAGGACGTGGGTAACAAAATGCTCAAGGGCAGGCAGGGGCACGATGTGGTCAACATCTTCGGGAGTAAAGTAATCTGACTGCTTTCGCAGGTGTTCATCAATCAATAGAGGATCAGGGATGGTGAGTATTTCTGCAGCCTTGTCTATAAAAGCATCCAGACTGATACCTGTGAGATTGTGCGTTGTGTAAAAAATATGTGGATAGGGAGGATAGAGAACCTTGTTGTAGTATGTGGAGAGAAAGCGTTCCACCGGATCACGATACACCACAAAGCGGATATAATCCGAATAGCGTCTCAGAGATTCCTTGTCTGCTCTGTTGATGACCCTTCCCGGTTTTTCCTTAAATCCCCACACTGCATGAATGCCTCTGCCTGGAGAGGATTTGTGCGTTCTGCCATATTCCTCGAGGAAAATAAGATTCTTGAGAGACGTGCAGCCATTTTTGGAAATGGAAAGAAACATAAAGTGTTTCCGGGGACACAGAAAAAAGAAATTTCCCATGGCATCTTTACGTGCGTATGGGGGAAGGTTACTGCTCTGTTTTACTGTGGTTCGCTTGAAGAGAGCCGTGTCGCGTACGCGTCTGTTGGTCCTTTTGGAAGGAGCTGCTGTCAGTGTAAAACGATTTCGGTATTGTTCCTCTTCCTGTGGAAGCAGTTCCTGCTGCGAGGCAACGGCAGGCGAGGTGAGCAGGGAGAGTGAAAACGACCGCAGATACTGATCGATTCCTCGATGCTTCCTGGTCCATTGACTTGTTTCCTCTATTTTGTCGGGGATATCGTTGAGAATTTTGTCGTAGACTGTGGAGTTATAGGCAAGGGCGTGGGTACAGGTTATTCCACGGGCGATGAGTAAAGAAGAGCAGCCGTCGACTTTTGCAAATGTTTTTCCCCAGCGGTGTCCACCGAGATAAAAGAGATCCCATGATTGTTTCTTCAGTTCGGCAATACTCTTTTCGAGATGTGGCAGGGTGCTGTCCAGAAAGAGTGCATCATCTTCAAAAACAAGTACATTTTTAAGTTTCTCTCTTTTGGCAGCTGCTATAATGGTCCGATGTGAGAGGGCGCATCCCACATGATGGTTTTCGGGGGTGGAAATAGCATGGAAAACTCTGATGCGTCTGTGGATCCCAAGGGCTTGGAAACGGAGCTGCATTCTGTCCCATCGGCTGGATTCCGTGCTGAGAGTGATGCAGTAAATGGCATCAAAAAAGAAGAATGGTGAGGCGACCTCCTGCCGGCTCTGTTCCAGGAGCGGCAGGGCGGTGTCAATACCAAGATAGTCACAGAAATGCTTTTCCATATCTTCTGTCGGAAGATGCAACTCGGAACGTCCAATCTGATAGTTCCAGATTCGGTCGCTCCAGTTAAGGGAATAGGGAACTCCCAGAGGTCTGGCGAACCGGTGCAGCCAGCGCAAAAAGGGAAGGCATAGTGTTTTTCTGCCTTTTTGTCTGAATTTTTCGTGAATGTAGCCCTCCTCTCCCCCAAAACCACGAAAACGAGGGTTGAATCCCGGCCAGGCATCTTTACGGCAGGCAAAAAGCCCAAGCCCCTGCATGGGGATTTCAAAGGGTGCGGCATCGGCATCCTTTCCCCGGGGATCCGTGTCCCACTTTCCAAACATTCCCTCCTGCCAGACCGGGGACAGGTGCGTGCTGTAGCTTTGCAGGTTGTCACGGAGCATGGGACCCTGGAGGAGGTTCCCCCTGTCCAGGTTGTTTTCAAAATAGTCCAGCAGTTTTTTTATGGCTCCGGGAATAAGCAGGACGTGGCAGTCCAGACAGAGGACATGGTCACTGGCGGCGTGGGCAAAGATATGGTCGCGGACAGCCGTTCCCTGTACACCCTGCAACGGGATATAGCGATAGCCATGAATGGACTGATCCAGATGCTTGAGATGCCCGGAACAGGGGCCGTCGGGGTGATTGTCGATGACAAGTATTTCGCATTTGTCAATGATTTCTGCATGATACATTTGTAATGCCTGGACAGTGAAGTATACTCCGTCGAAATCATCATATGTTGCCATGCCGATGGTAAGTTTACGCTTTGTCCCCTTCCTGGTTGCTGCAGGTACGGGAAAGGTTTTTACCTGATCTGCTTCCTTCTTTTCTTTGTGACCGGCAAGGAGGGGGCGGTAAATGTTGCGGAAAAGATGAAACCATTCCTGAAAAGATCCTGTGGGGCATGGGGTATGCAGCATACAGTCAAGAACAGGAAGGAGGAATGTTTCGAGTGTTTGCAATGTACTGTAGCGGACAAGTAATGCCGGTGTTTTTCTGGTCAGTGCTGCCAGTCTTCTGAAGTTGTCAACAGGATTGTTATGCGTTGGGGGAAGTGCAGTTAAAAGCTGTTTGGCGGCAACTGCAGGGCTTAAGGCCTCGATGTCCGGCAGTGGAGTGTTGCTGTGTTCAATAAAAAGAAGTAACGCGAGCTCACCAGTTGATACCGGCGGCTCTTCTGTTATCAGCTCTGCTGCAAAAAGGAGATGTTGGTCATTTTGCAGGCAGTTGTCAGAAAGCGGTAAGAAGGGGGAAAATCCTTCGAAGATATTCCGCCCCTCCTTCTGCAGGTGGATGGGTGTGTTGAGTCCGCTGAACTGCTTGTTCTCGTGTGGGAAATATGCCAGTTCGTCGCTGAGATAAGCATATCCGTGTGAGAGAAGCCAGCTGGTGAGCAGGCTTTTGCCGATCCCCATCCCGCCGGGCATCAGAACAGCCCTGTTGTCTCTCTGTACTGCTGCTCCCTGGAGCAGCAGACCTTTGCTGACGGCACTAGTCAATGAGTAGCTGCAGCGTCGTAAGAGGAGCAGGGAAAGGTCGGCTGGCGGGAGATTCTCGCCAATCAGAGCGTTGTCTGATATGACGGAAAAGAGCTGTGTCTTTGCATCATACAGGACTTTAATTCGTGGCTGTGCCGGTTTTTCAGGAGTTGAAAATCCGCGAAATGTGAAGTCGATAATCGATGCTGCCGCAGCCGGAAAAGAAATGGCAAGGGATTGCCCGGCAAAGGAAATCGATATCTCAGCCATCATACCTGCTGTGTGGAGGAATCGGGGAGAAGGACAATAAAAAAAGAGGCAGGATCTGGTGACCCGAACCTCTTTTTTTACTGCTTACACGTATATACGGGAAAAATAGTCGATCTCAAGCACCACCGGTGGTTGTTGGAGACGGTGGAGCCGTTGTGGAGGGTGGAGCAGCCGGGATGGATATTGAACAGCTGGCAGATCCGTCTGCCCCCGTCACTGTTGTTTGTACGTTTACCTGTGTTATTCCGGGACCATCACTCAGGGTGGCTGTGCCGGAAAAAGTGCCGTCTGCTGCGGTGGTGGTGGTAATCGTTACGCTGGCACCAATGCTGCTGGTGGCGGTTATGCTCGTTGGCAGGCTTGCAGTGGGCGGGGTGACATAGCCACTGACACTGATTGAAACTGCTGAAGTGGATTGCGTTCCGCTCAGCAGGGTGAGGGAACAGGGGTCGTGCAGAGACGTGCCACTGGTGGCGGCGTGTGCCGGCATGACGATCTGGTCAACAATGGGGCTTGTCCACTTTGCGGGCAGAGTGTGGTATCCGGCCAGCGCTCCAACACCGACGGCGATTTTTTTGATGGCTTTTCTTCTTCCTGTACTTTTGACACTGGTTTTATCCGCCATAGCTGAAGATCTCCTGCAAAAAAAATGGTTGAGTGAGTACCCTGTTTATTCAGTTTGTCACCACAGAAAAGAAAAAGGGATTCCCTGATGATATCAGTTTCGATTCTATGTTTCAATGAAAAAAAGAGATTGTGGTATCGGGAGCACTGAGATGAGTACCGCCCAGGCAGTAATAAGCTTATGTCCGGGAGAAGGGCGGCAGGTCACAGATCTCCATAAAGCTGTTCACATGGTATTCGGCGGGCAGCTCGTCATTTTTAAATCCAATCAGACGCATATTGCAGGCGGCGGAATGCTCCCGGTCGATAATTGAATCACCAATATAAATCGCCTCATCCGCATGGCACTGGCAGTAGTCGAGTATCTCGAGGAGGGCGTCAGGTGCCGGTTTGGGACGTTTTGCGTTTTCGGCTGTCATTACCTTGCAGAAGTAATGACCAAGCTTAAAGATATCGAGAATCGGTTCCATGGTGTTGGTTCGGTTCGTGGAGATTGCCAGTTGATACTGTGGTTTGCAGAACTCCAGAAATTCTATCAGGTCTTCCTCCATATTCATAAACTTCAGAAAGGGGGCATAGCCGGTTTCTTCCCTGTACCGGTCTACGGCCTGCAGATCCTGCTCCGGATAGTGGCGGAAGATATGACTGGTGGATTCTTTGACATTGTGGATGTGTACATACTCAAGTTCTTCAGCATCCATCTGCGGATAGCCGAAGTGTTCCAGCAGCTGATTATAATAGGTCTGATTGGCAAATTTGGAGTCAAACATCACTCCGTCGCAATCAAAGATGACGAGTTTCAATGTCATGGGGTGAAGAGTTGTCTTTGCAGCCACTCTATGCCAAAAGTCAGCAGCTGTTCGTCCGTGAGATAGTTGTCCTTGTTGTCAGTATATGCCTGCTGGTCGGGCAGTTGCCCCACATCCAGCTTGCTGCGAAAGTTGTCAAGGTCGTAGAGGGCAAGGACAAAGAAGCTTTTCTGTTCTTCGGTCAGCCGCTTTCCCTGTCGTATCTGTTCGTGCTGCAGGATGGCCGCCACGGAGTCATTGAAGCGGTTATACTCCTCAAGCCCCTGCTTACGGCTGTACTGTTTCGCTGTCTGTGTCGCTTCTTCAGAAAATCCATGGCAGTGCGGTTCGTTAAGCAATACAAAAAACTGTCTGATAGAATCATCACTGTGTCGAACCGCCGCCCGTCCCATGGGGTATGTGCGGCAGGCCCCGGGTCTTCCGGGGTATACTGTGCATCCTGAATCTGCAACAAAGACACAGGATGCTCTGCCGTCATCGACCATGGTCAGGTAGAACCGGGGAAAGATATCGTTGCCCTCCTGTTCCATAATAACATAATCGTCGAGGAACTGAGTGGAACTGAGCCCGGTTTCCCGTTTCAGGCGCAGGATATCATAGGGCGTGAGGGCAAGCTCAAGCTGGCGGCAGCAGTCAGTGAAGCAGCTGACCTGCGGGTGACAGGCAAAGGAAAATGGCTCATTGTCCTCAATGGGCAGCACGTTGTCTGGAAGAGAGGGGTGGGTCATCTTCTTATACCTTTTTGGTCCAGAGTGTCAGAACCGGGCTTGCAATGAATATGGATGAGTATGTTCCGACGAGTACACCAAGCAGGAGAGCCAGGGAGAAGCCGTGGATAACTGAGCCGCCGAAAAAGAAGAGGGCTACCAGCACCATGGCGGTGGTGAGGGAGGTGACGATGGTTCGTCCCATGACCTCATTGATACTCCTGTTGATCTGCTGCAGAAGAGAATGGTCTTCAGACTTTTGCATATTCTCGCGGATTCGGTCAAAGACAACCACGGAGTCGTTCAGTGAGTATCCGGCAAGTGTCAGCAGAGCCGTGACGATCAGGAGTGTGATCTCAACGTTGAGCAGCCAGCAGAGGCCGAGAACCACGATAACATCATGGAAGGTGGCAATCGCCGCTGCCAGACCAAAACGTATATCAAAGCGCATGGCAAGATAGATAATAACACCGAGCAGGGAGATGAAAATCGCCTGGATTGCCTTGTTTCTCAGTACTGCACTCACCGAAGAACCGATTTCCGATTGGCTTTCCAGTACAAACTGCCTGCCCTGCAGTTCACTGTTCAGAAGTGTTGTTATTTGATCACTGAAATCGCCGATAACCTCGGTGGACTCTTTGATTTTAACGATCAGCCGGTGTTCTCCTTCGACTTCTTGAAGGTTGATGCCTCCCATATCGTGGTTGGCAAAGGCTTTTCGCACTTCATCCATGGTGAAATCATCGGATGCCTGATACTGGAGCAGTGACCCTCCGGAGAAATCCACACCCATGTTTGCTTTCCCCCGGGCAATCTGGATAAAGGCAACAAGCCCCACAGCCACCAGTACGCCGGAGATAATAAAAGTGATATTTTTCAGCTGCATAAAATCAATGGCAGGCTTTTTGACAAACTGCATAAAGTTCAAAGTCTTCATGGAGCGGAAAGAATAGATGGTGTCAAAGAAAAGGCGTGAGCAGAACAGGGCTGTGAAGAGGTTGAAGACAATACCCAGGGAGAGGGTTATTGCAAATCCCTTGATGGGACCGGTTCCGAACATGAACAGTGCCATGGCTGTGATGAGGGTTGTTACCTGGGAGTCGACAATGGTCCAGAACGCCTTGCCGAATCCTCCGTCAACACTGGATTTAACCGATTTACCAAGGGTGTATTCCTCGCGCATTCGTTCAAAAATAAGGACGTTTGCATCCACCGCCATACCGATGGAAAGAATAATACCTGCGATGCCCGGTAGGGTGAGGGTGGCATTTAAGATGGCAAGTCCGGTGAAGAGAAAAAGAATATTCAGAATCAGGGCAATGTTGGCGATGATACCGGAAAGGCGATAATAGATGGCCATAAAGCCAAGAACGATAAGTGCTCCGAAGAGTCCTGATGTCATCCCCTTGTTGATGGAATCCTGCCCAAGGCTTGCTCCAACGGTCATGTTCTGGATAATATCCACGGGAGCGGGCAGGGCACCGACACGAAGGACGATGGCAAGGTCGGCTGCTTCTTCATGGGTGAAGCTGCCGCTGATCTGGGCAGACCCGCCAAGGATCTTCTCACGGATTACCGGGGCGGAGCGAACGACGTCATCAAGGACGATTGCCATTCGTTTCCCCACGTTATCTTCTGTAATCTTTGCAAAGACTCTGCCGCCCTTGGATGTGAAATCAATGGAGACGTAGGGTTCATTAAACTGACTGGAGATTCGTACCTGGGCATTCTTGACCATCTCTCCGGTCATCAAAATAGCCTGTTCCAGCAGGATGGGGCGAATGATTTCCTTGCCTGTTTTGGGATCGCTGTCTTTCTCAATAAAAATTTTGGTATCTTCGGGGAGGCGACTGACAACCGCCTGGTTCAGTTTCCGGACTTCTTCGGGATTGTTCCAGTTTCCGTCCCACTGGCCTGCCATGCGGGATTCACCGGCAATCTGGAGAAGATTCAGGCCGGCACTGTCGGCAACGCGTTTGAATTCGAGCTGGGCAGTATCTCCAAGAAGCTTGAGGGCTCGTTTGGGATCTTTGACACCGGGGAGCTGAACGACTATCTCCGATTCTCCCTGACGGATGATAACCGGCTCGGCAACACCGAACTGATCGATACGGTTCCGGATGATTTCCAGAGACTGTTCAACGGCATGGGTCCGGATATAATCAATTTCAGACTGTTTTAAAGAGACAGTTATCTTGGGGAAAGACCCCGCCTTGGCATCAACCTGGATATCGATTTCAGGAAAGTCTTCTTTGACGACCTGATTGACCTTGTCAAGGGCACTGGCGTTTGGCAGGGTGAAAAGGACCGTTCCGGGTTCTGATTTTGTACGTACTGCACTGATGGAATCTTCCTTTAACCGGTCTTTCAACTCATTTGCGGCAAGCTCCAGGGAGTCCGCCTGGGCTTTGTCCAGATTAACCTTCAGCACCAGGTGCATACCGCCCTGCAGATCCAGGCCAAGGCGCAGGCCTTCAGGGGCCATATATTTCTGCCACCAGTCAGGGGTGGATGGGTAAAACGATGGGATGATCGTTGTGATTGAGACGATTATAAGGAAGAAAAGTGCGGAAAGTTTTAACTTTAATGAAGTGTTCATTCAGATTCCTGGAATGTGATGCCTGTTGAAAATAATGGATTGTTACAAACAGTTGGCTACAACCTGATCGATTATACCGTAATGTCTGAATCTTGCAAGCTTTGGGCGTTGTTTTTTCGATTAATGGCTGAAGCATGACAGGCTGCTCCAAATCCATTGTCTATATTCACCACGGCAAGCCCGGGGGCGCAGCTGTTGAGCATGCCGAGCAATGCGGTAACACCGTCAAAACTCGTACCGTAGCCGACGGATGTGGGAACGGCTATCACAGGGCAGGAGCAGAGTCCGCCCACAACGCTTGGCAGTGCTCCCTCCATACCTGCGACGACGATAAGAACGGAGGCAGTGTGCAGAAGATCACGTTTTTCAAAGAGTCGATGCAGTCCGGCGACTCCGGCATCGTAATGGCTGACAACCGGGTTTCCCAGGCATTCGGCGGTGATTCTGGCTTCCTCAGCCACGGGGATATCGGAAGTACCCGCGCAGAGAATACCAATGGTTCCACGGGTGGGAGTATCCTTTTGTTGCAGCGGATTGCAGGAGAGCATTGATGCCTGCTCGTGGTAGTGAAGTTCCGGTATTTTTTTTCTCACTGCCGCTGCTTTTCGGGCGTTTATACGTGTTGCCAGAAAAAGGGTTCCCTGTTCCAGGAAGCTGCCGGCAATGGCAGAAATCTGTTCGCTTGTTTTTGATTCGCCGTAAATAACCTCGGGAGTGCCGGTGCGCAGGCTGCGATGGTGATCCAGGCAGGCATCTTTGATTTCTTCAGCGGGTAGTCGGCGAAGTGTGTCAAGTGCCTGTTCGATGGTACTTCTGCCCTGCTGCACACCGACGAGCAGTTCATATATGGTGGCTTTGTTCATTGTAGGATGGGGTTGAGGGGACGTGGAGAATCTCTGCAGCGGAAACTATCACGATATGGAAAGAAGGTAAAGCTCTTGTCGGAGTTTACTCTCGTTCCCGATTCTGTTAGTATGGGAAATTTGAAAAATAGAATTCCGGATGCGGGCAGGTTGTTTGGGTCTTGTGCAATGAGACAAACTCCCTGGGCCCAGCGCCGATTGAGTAAAAACAAGCAGGCGGGAGCAGTTTTATAGACAGTCTTCCCGATCCTGGTAATCAGCTGTCCTTTTATGGAGTTTGTACGATGAGTGAGCAGAATCTTCCCGGTTATATTCAATATTTACAGCAGGAAACCAGCTATCCGCATCCGGCGGCAGATATCAGCCTGGTGCAGACACATATCTCCTTTGTCCTGCTCGCTGGTGATTTTGTCTATAAGTGGAAAAAACCTGTGGATTTTGGGTTCTTAAATTTTTCCACCCTTGAAAAACGTAAATACTACTGTGAGCAGGAGCTTGAGTTGAATCGTCGGCTGTGCCCTGATCTGTACAGGGAGATTGTTACTGTAAATGTTGATGGTGACAGTTTTTCCCTGAACGGAGCGGGAGATGTTGTTGAGTACGGCATCCTGATGGGTCGTATGCCCGAAGAACGGATGATGGGAAAGGTGATGGCGGCAGGAGCACTTGGTCGTGAACATCTCGATGCAATTATCGATCGTCTTGTTCCCTTTTATCAGTCTGCGGCAGGTGATGCCGCAATTCAGGAGTTCGGGCTTGCCCGATCCGTTGGCGTCAATGTTCTTGAGAACTTTGAGCAGACAGAAGGCTTTGTTGATCAGGGGGCCTTAAGTGGTGATCAGCTTGAGAGCATTTCCACGTATGCCAGGGAATTTCTCAGCCATGAGGATCGTTTCCAGGCACGTATTGATGCCGGTAAGATCCGGGATTGTCACGGAGATATGCATTCTGCAAATATCTGCCTGACTGAACCGGTTGCCATTTTTGACTGCATCGAGTTCAACGAACGGTTTCGTTACACCGATGTGGCGGCAGATGTTGCCTTTCTTGCCATGGATCTGGATTTTAATGGACTTGAAGATCTGTCAGACTACTTTATTGAACAGTTTGTGAACAAATCAGCTGATCCGGGCCTGCTGGAGATGCTGAATTTTTACAAGTGCTACCGGGCGTATGTTCGTGGAAAAATTGGGCTTTTCACCGCAAGTGACCCTGCCGTTGACAAGGTGGTGGCGGCGGATTGTACCTCACAGGCAAAGAAATTTTTTATCTTTGCTCAAAAGTATGCAGCAGCAGATCGCTAGAAGGCTGTCCGGGAATGCCCTTTCGCCCAAACTCTTTGTTATACTGGCAAGGTAGCCCTGAGGTCTCTATGTCTGTGATAACAATTTGAAAATATTTTTACTTTGAACGGGTAAACGGGGAACGAGACTCCGAAATGTCTACTTATAAACACGATCCCGAAGAGGGACTTTCACAGCCGGTGCTCCTGGTTTTTTTCGGGATGATTGCAGCCGGCAAGAGCTACCTTGCCTCCGCCTGGGCAAAGCAGCATGGCGTGGTGTATTATAACTCGGACAGGGTACGCAAGGAGCTTGCCGGTCTAAAGGCTACCAGCGGACAAAAGGAAGAGGTCGATGCCGGTATTTATACACCGGAGTTCAGCAGGCGCACTTATGATGCCCTGATTGAACACGCAGAGGAGAATTTTAGAAAGAATCCGCAGGCAGTTGTTGTGCTCGACGGTTCATACCAGTCAGCTGCAGAAAGGGCGCTTCTGCAGAAGCTTTTTGCTGTCAGGGTGCGTCTTCTTTTTGTTTACTGCTATTGTGCCGAGAGTGTGGTAAAGGAACGTCTGGAAATCCGGGCCGGTGATCCGGATGCGGTTTCAGATGGTACCTGGGAAATTTACCTCAGTCAGAAAAAACGATTTCAGCCCATAGAAGAAGATGAAGGTCTCGATTTTCTCGAACTTGACACAGAGGCACCCCTTGAACAGTTACTCAAAAAAGTAAACAGCAAGGTCTTTCAACATCCACCCCCAACCACCTGATACCCAAAACCCAAAACCCAATACCCAATACCTGATACCTGATACCCATCACTTTCAAGAGAGAGCAACCCATGGCAACGCGAATTTATATACTGCACTTCCCCAAAGAGACCAGTAATGAACCCATCATCTATCAGCTTGTGAAACAGTATGATGTGGAATTCAATATCTTAAAGGCAGATATTCTCCCCCAGCGTGAGGGCGTGATGATTCTGGAGCTGAAGGGGATAAAAGAGAAGGTCAATAAGGGACTGGAGTATCTGAAATCTTTTGGGGTGAAGGCGGAACGGCTCGCCGCTGCCATTAACAGAGATGATGAGAAGTGTTTTCAGTGTGGAGCGTGTACCGGGATCTGCCCCGTTGGGGCTCTTTTTATTAAGCGACCCGCCATGGAAGTTATTTTTGACGCTGATAAATGTACCGGCTGCTCCCTCTGTGTCCCCATCTGTCCGGTTCGTGCCATGGAAGTTTCCCCCATCTCCACTCTCCTGGAAGAGGCAGCCGAAAAAATCGTTGTTTAACGGGGGGGGAGTGTCTCTGCCTCCGATTGTCCGGCGGGTACTGTCTCTTCATCATCAGATGTGAACAGTGTCCAGTCCGGCAGGAGGGTATCGCTGAACCAGGATGACAGGTTGAACCCCGGCGGATCACCTGCTTCTATGCGAGCGAGCAGTTTCCTGGCTCTTGGTGTGATGGTGGCATTTGGATAGGTGTTGATCAGATATTGCAGCCGTGTCTCTGCTTCACTGTACTTTTCTGTACGAAGGTAAAATTCAACCACAAAATATTCGTGATTTACCAGAAACTCCTCCGCAGCACGAATCCGTGCCCGCGCCTCGGTGGTGTATGGTGAATGCGGAAATGCCCGCCTCAGTTTTTCAAATTCAATGATTGCCTGCTCTGCACCGGTGGTATCACGGTCAACCCGGTCAATTTGACGATAGTTGCACATGGCAACCTGATACATGATATAGGGAATAGCCTCGTTGGTGGGGTGCTGTTCTTCGAATTCTTTGTACAGGAGCAGTGCTTCCTCATAATTCTCCATGTAATAGTTGCTGTCAGCCCCCTTCAACTCGGCAAGCATTGCCTCTGGTGCAAAGGGGTAGTAGTCCAGGATCTCATCAAAATGTTTACGGGCCTTGTAATAGTTCCCTTTGGAGAATTCATCCATTCCTTTACTGGCAAGCGTTGAGGCTGCCATCCGCACTTCCTCTCCACTGTCAAACCAGGATTGCAGTTTGGCGCAGCCGCTTAGGGAAAAAAATGTCAGAATAACGGCAGTGAACCGTAGACCATGGTAAAAAACAGTGGGGCTATATCGCATAAGAATAAACCGAAAAATGTGATGCAGGCTGCTGCTGGTTAGTGGATTATGTGCAGGTACTCTTCGGCTGAAAGAACGGCTGTAGCTCCTTCACCTGCGGCGTTGATTACCTGACGTACATTTTTGCTTCGTATGTCTCCTGCTGCAAAGACTCCGTCAACAGCAGTTCGCATTTCACAATCTGTGGGAATAAACCCGCCCTGATCTGCATTGAGTTCCCGGAGCGGAAGCATCGTGTTATTGGCAATGACCCCGATTAAAACAAAAATTCCGTCCACGGCAAGACTGGAAACAGTGCCGTCCCTGTTGAGAAGATCAAGGGATTCCACACCGTCCTTGCCCTCTATGGCGGTAACGGTTGTGTCCCAGATAAAATCGATTTTGTCATTGGCAAAGGCCTTTTCCTGGACAACCTTTGTTGCCCGCAGCTGGTCCCGCCGATGGATAAGTGTTACCCTGTGGGCAAATTTCGTGAGGTGTGCGGCTTCCTGCACCGCAGTGTTCCCGCCGCCGACCACAGCCACATGCAGGTTGCGATAAAACGGAGCATCACAGGTGGCACAGTAGGAGACCCCTTTTCCGGTAAGTTCTTTTTCTCCGGGCACATCAAGGGCACGCGGGCTTGCACCGGAACTGATAATCAGCGTGTCGCAGCTGATGCTCTCCCCACTTTCCAGCTCCAGGGTTTTAACCGGTGCTGAGAGGTCCATGGACAAAACGTTGCCAAACATGGAGTTCAGGTCAAACCGTTTTGCCTGGGCAGTCATTTTTTCTGCCAGATCGAAGCCGGTAAGCCCTTCCGGGAATCCGGGGTAGTTGTCGATCCAGTCAGTGAGCAGCACCTGCCCGCCCTCTGCCCCTTTTTCAATGAGCAGGTGATCCATACGGGCACGGGCGGCATAGAGTCCGGCAGTCAGACCAGCTGGACCGCCACCGAGGATAACTAGAGTATGATGGGTTGTAGACATGTGTGCAGTTGAGTGCTTTACCCCAGATTTCTGTTATAAAAAACATGAAAATGGGAGTGAATAATAATGATTTTTTTTACAAACACTGCCAGATAGCGAGGCAGGAGATCTTTGGGGGCACTTATACCCCTCAAGGGGGTACTGAAAAGAGTGCCGACCTCATTTATCGTCTACCGGTGTCAGTGCCTTACTCCCTGATTCCTGCGATACAAAAACAAAAACGGGAGGGGCATTTCGTTACAAGTGTCACTTGAGAACGTAGCCCCCTCAAAGCGGTATTGAAAAGAGTACCGCCTCCCTTGCTTTTCCGCTATCAGAGCCCTTTTTCGATAAGCTCGACAAGCTGTGGTTTACCAACTGCACCGGTGATCTGGTCAACTTTCTCACCGCTTTTGAAGAGAATCAGGGTGGGGATGGCGCGAATACTGAATTTTCCCGGAGTTGCCGGGTTATCGTCAACATTCATCTTGACCACGGTGAGCTTTCCTTCATATTCGTCAGCAAGAGCCTCAACCACAGGACCGATTGCCTTGCAGGGACCGCACCATGGAGCCCAGAAGTCAACCAGACACGGGGTGTCAGAAGCAATTACTGATTCAAAATTGTCGTCATTTACTGATTGCAGTTTATCACTGGCCATTATACCTTCTCCTGCTGAATTTTTTAGTGAACATGTTAAAGTTGAAGCACACCCGTTACGGGATAAAAACATAAACCACCGGTATGAACGGTAAACCGGCGCTCTTTTTGGTACCCTCCTGAGAGGGAGAAGTACCCGATCAGATACTTCTCCTGCCCAAAAGAACAGGTACGTGAAGAATCCGAAAAAACTGACTGTGATGCACTAAGCATGATACTGTACCCTTTGATAGTTTTCATGACAAGAAAAATCGGGAACATACCAATCCTTGTCCGGTTACATTGGGTCTCAACAGGTAAAAGGTCAAGGACAGGATGGCATTTGCTGCTGTTTTTTGTTACTAATCCATGCGATAAATGGCACAGTATGGTTTAAAGGGGAGAGTGGATAATACAGATTCGTTCTAGCAAAAGGAAACAGGGATAAAATGGAAACAAAAATATCTTCACGTATGTTTGAAATGGCAAAAAAGGTGATACCGGGCGGTGTCAATAGTCCGGTTCGCGCCTGTAAATCTGTCGGCTGTGAGCCGGTTTTTATTCAAAAGGCGAAGGGGTCTCATATCTATGATGTGGATGGCAACGAATATCTGGATTTTGTCTGTTCCTGGGGACCGATGATCCACGGGCATGCAAATGAAGAGATTATGGATGCGGTCACCGATGCGGTAAAGGACGGCACTTCCTTTGGGGCACCAACTACCAAGGAAATGGCACTGGCATCAATGGTGGTTGAGGCTGTTCCTTCCATTGAAAAAGTCCGTTTTGTTAATTCCGGCACTGAGGCCACCATGAGTGCCGTGCGTCTCGCCCGCGGTTTTACCGGGAAGGATGTTATCGTTAAATTTGACGGCTGTTATCATGGGCATGCCGACTCTTTTTTGATTAAAGCCGGTTCCGGTGTGATCACCCTTGGGATTCCCGGAAGCCCCGGTGTTCCCGAGGATATTGTCAAAAATACAATCTCCATCCCGTACAACAATGAGGACCTCCTGGAAAAGACTCTCAGGGAGCGGGGGGCAGAGATTGCCTGTGTAATCGTTGAACCGGTGGCGGGTAATATGGGCTGCGTTGCACCGTCTGCGACATTTCTTGCAAGACTGCGTGAACTCACCGAAGAGTTGAATATTGTACTGATATTTGATGAAGTTATCACCGGCTTTCGTCTGGCTTACGGCGGGGCTCAGGAACATTTCGGGATCATGCCGGATCTCACCTGTCTCGGAAAAATCATAGGTGGCGGACTGCCGGTGGGTGCGTACGGCGGCAGAGCTGATATTATGGATCAGATTGCCCCTGACGGGCCTGTGTATCAGGCGGGCACACTTTCCGGCAACCCCCTTGCCATGGCAGCAGGTATAGCCAACTTGAGGCTCCTGCAGCGACCCGATTTTTATAAGGAGTTAAACGAAAAAGCAGAATTCCTGGCAGACGGTCTGAAAAAAGCAGCAGAATCGGCGGGAATTCCGGTTACGCTGAACCGGGTCGGTTCGCTTATGACCGGCTTCTTTACGGAGGGGCCTGTCACTGATTTTGAATCGGCAATGGGGAGTGATGCCGATCGCTACGCAGTCCATTATCGTCAGATGCTCAGTAAGGGCATTAACCTTGCCCCGTCTCAGTTTGAGGTGGCTTTTGTTTCCTCTGCACATACGATGGATGAGCTGAAAACGGTGGTAGAAATGACTGAATGGTCATTCAAAAAACTGGCTTAAAATGAAAAAAATCGTTGACTTTGACAGGTAGGCATGCTAACAAATTTGATCGTTTGCCACAGAGTTTTCAGAGCGTTACAGGGTGGTGACAAAAATGGCTAAAAAACTAAGTACCGAAATGGTTGATCTGCTCGGAAACTACGGGCATATCGGGTTTACGTTTGTAGCTGCTATATTTATAGGCCTTGGGGGCGGTATCTATCTGGATGAGCATCTTTTTGATGGAAAGACGTCGCCCTGGTTCACATTCATCGGTTTAGCCTTTGGTATTTTTGCCGGTTTTAAAAGTCTCTTCGATATTTTACGAACCCCGGCAGCCAGATCAAAGGATAAGGATTCGGAAGGGTGACAGGCTGTGCCTGATATTTCTTTAAAACAGGTTCAGCTTCTGAGTTTTGCCTTTCTTGTCGTGCTGGTTGGTGGTTCCTGGCTGATTATGTCCTGGGGTTTTGCTCAGTCTGTACTTGTCGGTGGTTTTATTGCCATCGCAAGTTTCTTTTCAGGGCACAGGGACATAGCCTCTTTTCTGGCAACCTTTGAGCCTCCCGGGGAGGGAGAGGAAGAGAAGAAGAAAAAAGGAAGTGGAAAGTCCGTTTTTATTATTAAATTTTGGCTTCGGCTGGCTTTAATTGCTGTTATCCTGCTGTTTTTTGTTAAAAGTGGCAGGGCTGACGTAATTGGTTTGTTACTGGGGCTATCAACTGTAGTGTTTGCCATTATCCTGACAACGATCGGTGTGGCAGGACGCTACTTTTTAAGCAGGAAAGGGTAAGAGGGAGAGTTATGGAACATCCGATATTATTTATTTCACTTATTTTGGAAAAACTGGGGCTGCCGATTCCACACGGTCCGGTGGGTAATACTTTTCTGGAGCAGTTGTGCGAGCCGTATATGACCTATACCTGGTTCGTCATGATTTTTCTGGTGGTCGTCGGCAAACTGACTCTCAGCAATATCGAGATGGTCCCCGGCAAAGGACAGAACTTCTGGGAATATGCCATTGGCGGCATGTATGATTTCTTTAATGACAACATGGGGGCTGAGCTTACGGAGAAATTGTTTCCCATGATTGCCACCTTTGCACTGTACATCGCTGTGGCTAACCTTATCGGTCTTATCCCGGGTTTCATGTCTCCGACATCATCAATCAATACCACCCTGGCGTTGACCATCATCGTTTGGGTAACACATCACATCATTGGTATACGTGCCCATGGTATGGCGTACATCAAACACTTTCTCGGTCCCATCCCGGTATTGATTCCGCTGATGCTGCCCATCGAGCTTATCAGTAATATTGCTCGTCTGCTTTCACTCTCTATTCGTCTTTTCGGTAATATCATGGCTAAAGAGACCCTTCTTGGAATTCTCTTTATGCTGGCCGGTGCCTATTTCGCACCGCTGCCAATCATGCTGCTTGGTGTGCTTGTCTCTCTGGTCCAGGCCATGGTTTTTGTACTGCTCACCGTTGTGTACTTCGGTCAGGCTAACGAACACGCCCACTGATTTACCGTAGCAGTCTCGTATGTAGAAGTATGTTTTTTTTATATAGTAGGAAGAAGACCAAAACAATTAAACTTTTTTAAGGAGAAACACAATGGAAGGAAATGCTTTAATGCTCGGACTTATCTGTATTGGTGCCGGACTCTCAATCGGACTTGCAGGACTTGGTGCTGGTATCGGTATTGGTAACGTTGGACAGGGTGCTACCATGGGTCTTGCCCGTAATCCCGAAGTACAGCCCAAACTGATGGTTTTCATGATTCTTGGTATGGCTCTTGCTGAGTCCTGTGCTATTTACGGATTGGTTGTTTCCCTGATTCTGCTCTATGCTAACCCGTTAATGGGCTAAGTTTGAATCAGTCAGATCTGTTCTTTTCGTCGTAGGGCGGTGAACAGATCGAAGAATTTAAAAGGGCTGCAGAGTAATCTGCAGCCTTTTTTGCGTCTGGGGAAACTATGGGACATGAAAATGATGATATTATACTGCACCCCAGGAGGGAGAAAGGCGAAAAGGCTGTACCCGCCCGGGGTCTCTTTTTTGTGAATCCTGCTGAGGCGGCGTATGCCATGGATCTTTTGCTGCGTGAAAACGGCAGCCGCAGGTTCCTCTTTCACTCCGGTCTTGTGGTGAACGGAGACAATGCATTTTTTGTTGCGGGGCCGGCTGTGGGGGCACCGATGGCGGCAATGACACTTGAAAAGCTTATCGCACTGGGTGCCGAAAGTATTATTATGTGCGGCTGGTGTGGATCCCTTGACAGGGAGTTGAAAATAGGCGATTGTCTGCTGGGAGGGACAGCGTATTGTGGCGAAGGGACATCGAGGTATTACGGTGGTGGGGATGCCGTCCAGCCCTCTCTTTCCCTGATTGCCCGATTACAGGATACCATTGCTGAAGGAGTTCCCGGATCTGTATGGTCAACGGATGCCCCGTACCGGGAATCCAGGACCATGTTTGCAGCTCTTGTGGAGAAATATCAGATAATGGGGGTGGATATGGAGTATTCCGCTCTTTGTAGTGTGGCACGTTTTAGAAAAGTTGATTTTTCCGCTGTCTTTCTGGTGTCCGATGAGCTCTGGGCAGATAAATGGAAACCGGGATTTATCCGTAAGTCTTTTAAAAAAAAGAGTCATCGTCTCACCCGGATGCTGCTTGATATGTTTGCATCCTGAGTTGCTGATCGGCAGTGCTGTCTCAGCTCTTCAGGTGGAAAACGCAATCCTGCAATGATTCCTGAGGTGTATTCAACTGCAGGGTCCTGCCTCTCAAACTCTTTGTACCTTTCAGCAACAGGATAGAACACTATGTCTACCTTTCATCTCGTCAGTCTTGGATGTCCTAAAAATCTCGTTGATTCCGAAGTAATGCTTGGTCTTCTCCAGGAATCGGGATGGCAGTTGAAGGAGTCGGCAGAGGATGCTGATGTCCTTATTGTAAATACCTGTGGCTTTATTCAAGCAGCTGTTGAGGAGGCAGTGGATGAAATCCTCGATCTTGTAAAGATCAAATCTGAATTTCCCAGGAAGTATGTGGTGGTGACCGGCTGTATGGTACAGCGGTACGGGCAGAACCTTGTTGCGGGTCTTCCTGAGGTTGACCTCTTTGTCGGTACGGAGGGGGAGAAAGATATCTGTTCTCTGCTGGCTGAAATGCAGTCTGGTTCGCTGCAGAACAAAGTGCATCTTCCTGAGTTGTTTCTTATGGATTCCAAAGTGCCGCGTATACTCAGCACTCCATTTTTCCGAAGTTCCCTGAAGCTCACCGAAGGCTGTAACAATCGTTGTTCCTACTGTATGATCCCGTCCATTAGGGGGAAGTTACGCAGCAGACCCATAGATGATCTTGTTCTGGAAATGCAGCATCTGCAGAAAAGCGGGGTGAAAGAGATCTCTCTGATTGCCCAGGATCTGACAGCGTACGGGCGTGATCTTGGCAATGGGGTTACTTTGCCGGCCCTGCTTGAAAGCCTGCTTGCGGAAACGGATGTGCCCTGGATACGACTGATGTACCTGTATCCTTCGGGAGTCAGCGATGAACTCCTTACACTCATACGGGAAAACAGGCGTATTCTTCCTTATATGGATATTCCATTTCAGCATGTTTCAGACAGTGTGCTGCGTCGTATGAACAGACATTACAGCTCTTTTGATCTGTGCCGTTTTGTCGAACGGGTACGTGATGCTGTGCCCGATATTGCCCTCAGGACAACGATGATGGTGGGTTTTCCGGGAGAAACCGAAGAGGATGTTCAGCAGCTTCTTGATTTTCTGAGAGAGTACAGGTTAGATCATGTCGGCCTCTTTGCCTATACCAACGAAGAAGGCTCAGCTTCTGAGTTTTTTGAAGATCAATGTCCGGAGGAAGTAAAAAAAGAGCGACTGGACAGGGCGATGCGACTGCAGGCTGATATTTCAGAAAGAAAACTGCAAAGCTACGTTGGGCAGACACTGCCTGTCCTGGTTGAAGGACTGAGCAGAGAAACGGATCTGCTCCTTGAAGGTCGCAGCCAGTACCAGGCACCTGATATTGACGGCTGTGTCTACATCAACGACGGGATGGCAGCGCCTGGTGAAATTGTGAATGTGCACATCACCGAGGCGCAGATATATGATTTAGTGGGGGCTGTGGTGGGACAGGAAGGAAATAACGCCGGGTAAAGCGTTATTTGTTTTTGTTCACCTGCTCCCGAAGGTCCTTGCCGACTTTAAAGAAGGGAAGTTTCTTCGGTTTCACCTTGATTTTCTGACCTGTCTTTGGATTTCTCCCCTCGTACGTACCATATTCCTTGATAACAAAGCTGCCGAATCCGCGGATTTCTATACTGTCACCTTTCGCGAGAGCCTCTGTCATGGTCTCGATGATAGTGTTGGTAATAGCCGCCGCTTCCCTGTGTGGAAGGTCGATGTCTTCTGACAAGGATTCTATTAGATCTGATTTGTTCATACCTGACTCCTCTGTGTACAGGGTGAACACAGCAGTTATTTAGCAGTGTTCAAAAAAAATGTGAATTTTTACCAACAAGGCTTACAGTAGTTTGTTGTTAAAAATCTATTAAATCAATACGATACGGTAACCTTAAGGAATGTCTTAAAAAGGATTTACCGGATAACTATATAGATTTAATCAGCTATTTTTTTGTTTGTAAAGGAGTTTGTTTGAAAAAATATTTTTTAATTCATTTTTGCTGAGAATTTTGTACTTCCCCAGCGGCAGTCCGTCAAGCGTCAGTGAGCCATAGGCAAGCCGTTTGAGGTGCAGCACCGGATGACCGATGGCATTGAACATTATTTTTACCTGCCGTTTTCTGCCTTCATGGATGGTGATTTCGATTATGCTACTGTTTTTCTTTCGTTTTCTCCTGCGGATTCTAGCAGGGGCTGTCTGCTTTCCTTCAATCCTGATACCTTTCTCCAGTCGCTGCAGGCTCTTTTTGTCGGGGTGTCCTTTTATTTCAGCCTGATAGGTTTTATGGACCTCGTTACTTGGATGCTGAATGGACTGGGCAAGGGCTCCGTCATTGGTGAGAATCAATGCGCCCTCGGTGTCGAGATCCAGTCTGCCCACGGGAAAAACCCTCTCCTTCACGCCTGGAAGCAGCGACGTGACAATGGGGCGTCCCTGGGGGTCAGACAGGGTTGTCACATAGCCTTTGGGTTTATTTAGCAGAATGTAAATACTGGATTCTTCAACGGTAATCTGGCGGTTATCAAAGAGGACAATCTGTTTATCCGGAGTTACCTTCACCCCCCTGGCTGTTACAGTTTTTCCGTCCACCTTTACCCTGCCGGCGGCTATATATTCTTCTGCCTTTCGTCTGGAGGCGACACCTGCCATGGCAAGGAATTTCTGAAGACGGACAGGTTTTTCCATGATCAGCGAAGGTGGGAAGGGAGCAGGGTCGTAATACGTGAATCCACAAGTTTACGGGTTGCCTCATCCACTTCCAGAACGTCGGTGTACCAGGGTTTCATACGACAGTCGAAGACGATGGGAGGGGTCAGCCCCACATGGAAGCGCCGGACACTGGTGCTTGCTCCGTGAATATCGGCAGCCGGTTCAAAACGGGTGAAAAACGTCCATAGAAATTCCTGGGTGGAACATGTGGCTTCTTCACAGTTATCCACCAGGATAATAGCCGGCCAGTTAGCAAGAGCCGGATCTTTTGCGATTTCTTCCGCGAGCTTCGCTGTGTCGTCGTAAGCGCTTGTCTCAAGAACCAGCGTGCCCGGGAGGTATGCCTTCACTTTCCGGCAGTGGGGCGGCAGGCTGCCGGAGAAGTCGGTGGGCAGTTTCCTGAGCTTTTCTTTGCCAAGCCCCATCATCAGAGCCTTGGATCCCTTATTTACGGAAGGTCCGGTGTAATCCAGAGTATCCTGGGAGACATTTGCAAAGACGAAAAGATCCCGGTCCCATTGGATACGTTCCAGAACATGTGTCCAGAGAGAAGGAAAGTCAGTAATGTCAAGGTCTCCATCGGTGAGGATAAGAAATTTGGTGAGTGACAGCTGACCTTCGCCTAGAATTCGTAGACCGCAGGCAAATGCCTCACGCGGATAGCGGTCTGCAACACGGGCGGCAGCCAGACAGTGGAAACCGGTTTCCCCAAAGGTCTTCAATTCACGTACACCCTTCATAACGAGAGGGAAGAGGGGAGAGAGCAGGTCCTGCAGATAATCACCTATGAAATAATCTTCCTGTTTGGGACGCCCGACGATGGTTGCCGGATAGATTGCCTTTTTCCGATGGTAAAGGTGGGATGCCTGAAAAACAGGGTAGTCATGTTGCAGGGAGTTGTAACCGTAATGATCGCCGAATGGTCCTTCAGGCTTACGGATATGTGGAGGAACCACACCCTTCACGGCAAATTCTGTATTGGCAACCAGGCGGTGACCTCCTCTGGGATCGGCGGTCATATCAAGTTTCCTGCCGATAAGGAGGGAGGTCAGCATCAGTTCCGGAATATCTTCCGGCAGGGGGGCAATGGCTGCCAGCATTAATGCGGGAGGACCACCGATGTAGAGAGTCATGGGCAGGGGCTGGCTCAGCTTTTCTGCTTCATGGTAATGGTAGCCACCTCCTTTGTGTATCTGCCAGTGAATTCCGGTGGTTGTGGCATCGTGGCGTTGAATCCGGTACATGCCGAGATTGTGCCCCTTCCCTCCAGGGTGTTCAGTGTAGACAAGGGGAAGGGTGACAAATGCCCCGCCATCACTGTGCCATGAGGTGAGCATGGGCAGACTGTCCAGGCGAGGCGGAGATTGGCAGCTGTCGAGGATGGGGCCATGTTTTTTTTCCTTGAGCCCGATCTTCATGCCGTCCAGAAAGAGTTGCCGGTTATCCCAAAGTTTTTTTGCCCGCAGGGGCATGATGGATTCGGTGAGATTCACCAGATCCTGGACAAATTGCTGCGGCCGTCTGCCAAAGGCAAGTTCCAGGCGTTCTGCTGTGCCGAAAAGGTTGGTGATAACAGGAAAGCTGCTTCCTTTTACGTTACAGAAAAGTAGTGCAGGCCCCTGACGTTCGATGACACGCCGGTGAATCTCAGCAATCTCCAGATAGGGGTCGACCTCTTCTTCTATCAATTGCAGCTGATTTTCCCGGCGCAGCAGCTCTATAAAGCTGCGCAGATCGTAAAAAATATCGTGTGCCATAACTTATCTGGTGTCTGGTGAATGGTTGTGGGGGGATGGCTCAAGGAGAAACAGCTGGTGATATTCATCTTCAGTCATGTTTTTCTTCATGATTCCGGTGAGGACGTGGACTATCTCCTGTATATCATCACTGCTTAAACGCCCGGCGAGGGTCCTGCTGAATTCTTCCCTGCCGAGGAGCTGAAGAAAACAGCTGATGGATGCACGGTCGAGTTCTTCGTTCAGCCCGAAGCACATCTGGTGGGGATCAATGCTCATGAGGCGAGGAGACGATAATGTACCTTTCTGCTTCGCGGACCGTCAAATTCGCAGAAATAGATGGACTGCCAGGTGCCGAGCCGTATTGTGCCGTCTTCAATAAAAAGCGTGAGGGATGCCCCCATGAGCGATGCCATGATATGGGCGGGTGAGTTCCCCTCCATATGCCGGAATGGATAGTCGAGGGGGACAATCTTCCGCAGGCCCTTGATGATGTCAAGGCGGACATCGGGGTCTGCACCTTCGTTGATGGTGAGCCCTGCGGTGGTATGGGGATTGAAGAGATAACAGATACCGGTGCTGATGCCGGATTCTTTGACAAGCAGACGCACTTCGGAGCTGATGTCCACGAGGTGCATCTGCCTGGCTGTCGCTACTGGGAATTCACCGCTGCGCATAGTCGTCAGTTCTGCAGCTGCCAGTGACCGTATTGATCGCGACAGGCTGTGGAATAGACCGTTTCCCGCCGACCATCGATAACAGACTGGATCTCAGCCTGTCGACAGGGCTGGCTGGTTTGCGGATTGGAATATGCCGGCTGGGGGGTTACCTGGTAGCTGTTGCCGTTGTCAGGGTTTCGCCAGCTGTTGGTCTGCCCGGAAACACCGCGTTCGTATACGTGGTTTAACTGTTCCCTGTCATATTTATCCATCTCGTTGCCCACCATGTAGCCGAGCATGGTGCCGATGGCAGCTCCGATAAGGGTGGCTTCGGTGTTGTGTCCGATTGCCTGACCGGCCAGTGCACCGGCAACAGCACCGCCCCCTGCACCCATCTGGGCTTTGTTGGGATTGGCACAAGATGACAGCAAGAGGGTCAGACTGAGAAGAACGGGAAGTATAAGTGTCTGTTTCATAAGTACTCCGTGTGATTGTGTTTAACTGCTAATATAACATATTGGTGCCTGAAAAAGTAGGTATGGCAGGGGAAATGTCAAATTGTTTTTCAGGTATGATCCCGGTAATAGTTGCCGAAAATTTGATCCATGCCGGTGATATGGTCGGTGATCCATTCCGACAGTTCCTGCCTGATTGCATTGACAAGATCGGGGGTGAGTCCTGACTTATTGAAGTCTTTATGGATTTCGTCAAAACGGGCTGTGAACACCCGGTGTGCGGTGAGCTGCTCTTCCATTCTGGGATAGTTGACTGTCTCCATATATTTTTCCTCCATGGCAAAATGCCTGGCAACGTATTGCTTGATCTGAGTCAGGAGGGTCTCTATGGCTGACGCTTTAAGCCCTTTTTTCACTGCTTCCAGCAATTCGTCGTTGAAACGGAAGAGCTGCTTATGTTGGGTGTCGATAATGGGTATGCCGATTTCATAGTCACTTTTCCAGTGCATGGAGAATCTCCGGATGTGATTGCCTGCGTCGCAGATCATCGATTTCTTCAAGCAGATCAAGGGCAAGGGCCGTTCCCGGCAGATTGATCCGCAGATCATTGTGAAGGCGGATGGAAATCTGGATACGTTTGATTTCCACTGCCCCAAAACGCCAGTCACCGGGGTGGCTTCCTTTGGGAGAAAGGATCCCTTCGTCAATCAGGTCGTGGATAAACTGGGCACGTACTCTGCAGAGTCGACAGAGATCCCGCAGACGGTAGCTGCACTCTTCGTCAAAAACGGTACATTTAATTTCTGTTGTCATGAGCTCATTCCAAGGCTGCTGCGGGGGTTAAAGGGCATGGCTTCTGCCATGCTTTTATACAGCTCCCGCTGGGTATCGTTTTCCGGAGTTGGAACAATGACGGCCAGGGTCACGTACTGATCTCCGCTCATTTTGGTCGAAGCGATCCCTCTTCCTTTCAGGCGCATTTTCTTTCCTGTTTGGGAACCGGGTGGTATTTTTAACTCAACGGTGCCGCCGAGGGTGGGAACCGGTACGCTCGCACCAAGAGCTGCTTCCCAGGGAGTGATGGGCAGGGTGAGCAGGATATCCCGCTTATCCACAGTGAAAAAGGGGTGGCTGTTGAGGTTGATCTCCAGGTAGAGATCACCGTTTGCTCCATTGGCGGATCCCACTGCTCCCTGACCTTCCAGGCGAATCCGCTGTCCCTCGATGACTCCCTTGGGAATGGTGACGTTCAGGGTATGGGGGGTGGTTTTGACATGCCCCTTTGCGTCAACGGTCGGCCGCTGCAGAACCAGGCTCTGCTTGCTGCCCTTATAACTGTCTTCGAGGCTGATTGAGATCTTGGCATGTAGATCCTGTCCTTTCCCGTAGTAGGCTGACTGTCTACCCCCAAACTGCTCCTGCTGGTTGAATTCACTCTGTCTGCCAAAAAGGGATTCAAAGAAATCACTGAACTGGGAGGCGTCGGCTTCGGTGTACCCTCCTCCCTGAAATTCAAAGTTGTTATCCCAGTCCGGTGGCGGGTTGAAATCCTGTCCTGCCTGCCAATTGCTGCCGAATTTGTCATAGGCGGCACGTTTTTCTGTGTCCTGCAGTACCTCGTAGGCCTCCCCCACCTCTTTAAAACGTTTTTCAGCGTCCGGGTCTTTGTTTACATCCGGGTGAAATTTACGGGCAAGCTTGCGATAGGCGCGTTTAACCTCATCCTGAGTGGCGGTTTTTTCTATGCCCAGTGTGGTGTAATAGTCTTTAAATTCCATAATGATTTCCTGCCGTTTGTAACCGAACAGTTTTCTGGAGAAAATATTTTCCAGCTTGATCTTATCTTGACACAGTTTTATCTTACCGCATACTATACTAATTTAAAGGGAAAAACGACGTGGAAGAATGTGTATATCTGATCGGCTGCCGGGCAGTGGGGAAAACCAGTATCGGGACAGCTCTCGCCAGACGACTCGGTTATGAATTTCTGGATAGTGATGCGCTGGTTGTTGAAAAAACAGGGGCGTCCATAGCAATTGTTGTGTCAGAGGAAGGCTGGGCTGGTTTTCGTAAGTATGAACGGCAGGTACTCAGCGAATTGTCCGGCAGAAAACGAACGGTTGTTGCCACCGGCGGCGGAGCTGTTCTCCATCGTGAAATCTGGTCACGTCTGAAAGAGGAAGGAAGGGTTGTCTGGCTCACTGCAGATACTGATATTCTCTGTGAACGCCTCCAAAAAGATGCCCGGTCTAAAAGTCAGCGTCCCAGTTTGACCGGGAAAGATGTTTGTCAGGAACTGCGGGAGGTTCTTATAGAACGGCGCCCGTATTATCAGGAACTAGCCGATTATACTGTGGATTGCAGTACCTTGACGCTTGCTCAGGCAGTGGGCAGCGTTGAGAAAGTGTGCAGGTTGGCAGAAAAGGAATAGAAAATGGCGGGAAATACATTTGGAAAGGCTTTTCGGGTAACGACCTGGGGAGAATCGCACGGCACTGGAGTGGGAGCTGTAATCGATGGCTGTCCTCCCGGGATTGTCCTTGATCCTCTGTTGCTGCAGGCTGAAATGGACAGGAGACGTCCCGGTCAGGGAGGAGCGTCGAGCCCCCGTAAAGAACCTGACAGGATTGAACTGCTTTCCGGAATTTTTACCCCCGAGGGAGAAGAGCTGCCGCAAACCACCGGTACTCCGATTTCCCTTGCCATTTTTAATAAGGATGCCCATTCAAAGTCCTATGATACGCTGCGTGATATTTTTCGCCCCGGTCATGGCGACATCACCTATCTCAAGAAATACGGCATTCGCGATCATCGCGGCGGCGGACGGGCGTCAGCCCGGGAAACAGCGGCCCGTGTTGCTGCCGGGGCTGTTGCCAAACAGGTCCTTCTTGCACATAATGTCGAGGTCTGTGCCTATACAGTTGCCCTTGGCGGAGTGAAAATAAAGACACGTGATCTGCAGATTCTCGGTGATAATCGCTTTTTCTGCCCTGACTCGGAAGCTGCTGAAAAAATGGAGGAACGGGTTCTTGAAGTACGGAAACAGGGGGATACACTTGGGGGAATCGTTGAGATTACAGCATCGTGTCCTGCAGGTCTTGGAGAACCTGTCTTTGATAAGCTCGAAGCCGAACTTGCCCATGGTCTGATGTCCATTGGAGCAGTGAAGGGTGTGGAAGTGGGAGCGGGATTCGGGGTGGCGGAGATGCTTGGTTCTGAAAATAATGATTCCATTATCCCTGACGGATTTTCCGGCAATAATGCTGGAGGGATTCTGGCAGGTATCTCCAATGGTGATACCATTGTTCTTCGCGTTGCGGTGAAACCTATTCCTTCCATCGCCAAAGTCCAGAAAAGTATTAATCTTGCAAATGAAGAAGTGGAAATTCAGGTGGGCGGTCGGCATGATATCTCTGCAATTCCCCGTATTATTCCAGTGTGTGAGGCAATGGTGCGGTTGACCCTTGTTGACCATCTTCTTCGCCAGACTGCACTGTTGCGGGGGGAGTAGCCAACCATGAGCAGACCACAGGGAGCACTGCGTCAGATATGGATGGTGAGCCGGGAGTACGGAGCCCTTGCCGGTGCTGGAGGGGTGAAGGATGTTGTCCCGCAGCTGGCTCAGACACTTGCCAGATGGAATGGGCGTTCTGTTCATGTTGTTTTGCCGTGTTATGGTTTTATGGATCCGGAAGCACGCGGGTTTCAGCTTCTCTCCGATCCTTTGCAGGACGAGGGGGTGCTCAGGTTTGATGTGGATCTTAATTACAGCAGTCAGGAGCGTCGGGAGCAGGTACGGGTGTGGAAGGCTGTTAAAAACCGGGTGCATCTCTACCTTATAGAGGCACAGCGTTTTTCTGAAAAGCAGTCTGTTTATACCTACACCGAAGCGGAGGAAAAAAAGGCATCTTGGAAGAAGGCGGGAGAGGGGCATTACGACTACTTTGCCATGAACATCCTGCTGCAGAAAGCAAGTCTTGATCTTATGATGATTCTGCGGGTACGTCCGGATGTGATTCATTGCCACGATGGACACACTGCGGTTCTGCCCGCCCTTATCGCAGAGCATCCCGGGATACGGCATTATTTTCGGGATACAGGGACTGTGGTGACCATTCATAATGCAGGCAAGGGGTATCATCAGGAAGTGGCAGACCTTGAATTTGCAAAGGAGTGTACCGGATTGCCCATGCGGGTTGTGGTCAGCAGCCGTCTGGGGCTCAGTTTTGACCCTTTCCTTGCCGCTGCCGGTACTGCAGTAATGAATACCGTCAGTGGAAATTATGCCAGGGAACTGCAGGAAAGCAGTGATGATGAGCTCACCGGCTGGCTGGGACAGACCCTTTTGAAACGGGGAGTACTTCTCGAAGGGGTAACCAACGGTATCGACCCGGAGGAATGTTCGCCAAAAGATCATGAGAAAAGTGGAATCGCCGCTCCCTATGATCCTCTGGATGTTTCATCCCTTTCAGGAAAAAAACTCTGCAAACAGGCCATGCTCGATCTGGTTGCAAGGGGTAGGGTTGTGCCGGGAGTTGAACGTTCCGGGTATCTTGATCCTGACCCTTCTGTTCCACTTCTTACCTTTATCGGACGTCTCAGTGAACAAAAGGGTGTTGATGTGCTTATCGGGGCTCTCACAGAAATGCTTGCCGCCGACAGAGGATTTTCTTTTTTACTGCTCGGCTCCGGAGGACGGACAGAAGAAATCGCCCTTGCAAATCTGGCTGAAAAAAGAGAGAATCTTGGAAGGGTCTGTATCTTACGCGGTTTCAGCCCGGCTCTCGCCAATAAAATCTACGCAGCGGGAGATTTCTTTTTGATACCGTCACAGTATGAACCCTGTGGGCTCACCGATTTCATGGCGCAGCTCTTTGGCAATCTACCCGTCGTTCATCGTGTCGGAGGATTGGTCAAGGTGATTCACGGCAGAACCGGATTCAGCTACGGGGAGCAGACTGCGGCAGCTCTTTGCAGTGTGATTCGTCAGGCACTGTCTGTCTATCGCACGGACAAAGAGACTCTGCACAGGATGCAGGCACAGGCTGTGCAGACGATACTTGACAGACATACCTGGGACACGGTGAGTAAGAAATATCTGAAACTTTATAAAAAGGCGAGGGCAGTAAGAGTCCTGCAGGTGCAAACGACAGATCAAACCATATAAGGAGACAGGGTATGACAATTAAAGTGGGAATAAATGGCTTCGGCCGTATCGGCAGGAGTATTTTTCGGGCAATTGCCAGAGATTCTGCGTTTAGTGATATTGAAATCGTTGCCATCAACGATCTGACAGATAATGCAACCCTTGCTCACCTTCTGAAATATGATTCAGTGATGGGAGTGTATGAGCCTGAGGTTGAAAGTGATGATGACGGCATTCTCGTTGGTGGCCGTCATATTCAGGTCACAGATCATCGAAACCCTGCAGATATCCCCTGGGGGGATTCCGAGGTGGAGTATGTTGCTGAATGTACGGGGCTCTTCCGTGACAGTGACAGCGCCAGAAAGCATATCAGTGGTGGGGCGAAAAAGGTGCTTATCTCAGCTCCTGCCAAAGGGGGGATCAAGACCTTTGTGATGGGAGTGAATGAAGATGAATATGACGCCACCGAGCACCATGTGGTTTCCAATGCCTCCTGCACCACAAACTGTCTTGCTCCCTTTGCCAAGGTGATCCTGGATAATTTCGGGATTAAACACGGTCTGATGACCACCGTTCATGCCTATACCGGTGATCAGCGTCTGCTGGATTTTCCCCATTCCGATCTGCGCCGGGCCCGGGCAGCAGCCATGTCCATGATTCCCACCAGTACCGGGGCTGCCGCAGCTGTGGCCCTTGTTATCCCGGAACTTAAGGGAAAGTTCGACGGTCTTGCCGTGCGGGTACCGACGCCCAATGTATCACTGGTGGATGCCGTGATGGAAGTGGAACGGGAGACGTCTGTGAACGAGGTAAATCAGGCATTGAAAGAGGCGGCAAACCGTTTTCTCGGCTACACCGATCTTCCCCTTGTTTCCGTGGATTTCCAGGGCAACGGACATTCTTCAATTGTTGACGGACAGTCCACAAAGGTCATCGGCACATCGGTGAAGGTGATGAGCTGGTATGATAATGAGTGGGGCTATTCCAACCGGATGCTTGATCTGATTCTTCATATGGACGCCAATAAAGCGTTGTAGCAGAAAATAGCGTGGTGTATTCAAGCTCTTTAATAAATACTTGAATGCAAATGGAAAATGGTGTAGGAAATAGTGGTGAAAATTTTTGGGGTGCAAACCCCCGTGAATTGTATTTATCCATTAATTCCAACATTTTTCAGCAGGAGAAGGGTATGAAGAAAACAGTTATAGGATCAGTGTGTGCAGGGTTGTTGATGGCAGGGACCGCATTTGCCAGTGGTCATGGTGCTCAGTGGGGGTATACCGGACATAAGGCCGCGGAGTACTGGGGGGACTTGTCGCCCGCCTATGCCATCTGTAAAAAGGGCCTGAACCAGTCTCCAATCGATATCACCAATACCATTGAGGCGAATCTTCCCCCGCTTGTCTTTCAGTATAACACCAGCACAGTGGATATGATTGATAACGGGCATACTGTGCAGGTCAATTATGCACCGGGTTCCACCCTCACTGTTGACGGACACACCTTCCAGCTGATTCAGTTCCATTTCCATACTCCCAGTGAAAATGCGGTGGATGGAAATCTCTATCCCATGGAAGCACATCTTGTACATGCAGATGCGGAAGGCCATCTGGCCGTTGTGGCAGTATTCTTTGAAGAGGGCGCCTCAAATCCCCTGCTTGATAAACTCTGGCCCAATATGCCGACCAAGGTGGGCGAGACAACAACACTTGCCGACATGAGCTATGATGTCAACGAGATGTTGCCCCGCGACCATTCCTACTATCATTTCAATGGTTCGCTGACCACTCCTCCCTGTTCACAGGGCGTGTACTGGTTTGTCTTGAAGACTCCCGCCACGGGGTCCCGGGCGCAGTTCCAGAAATTCCATGATGTTATCGGTTCTGACAACAATCGCCCGCTGCAGCTGAGAAATGCACGACCTGTTTTACGGTAGTTTTTGTTCCTGACAGATTCTGCCCCAGCACTGCGCCCCGAAGGACTTGTCTTTCGGGGCGTTTCTTCTTTTGTGGAGAGAAGATCCTTGTTTCTCCCTGAAAAATAGCAGATACTGTAAAAAAGTTATGTTTTATTCTCAAACAGATGTCATGACAGACGCAAGTTTTCTGTAAATGCTGCAGGTAACAGCCCGGGCATTGCAACAGGTGGCAGCGGTACACCGGATAATTATTCCGGATCTCAGTGGTATGGGCATCAGCTAAGAAATTTTTAGCACCGGTGATGAACGGTAAGCCAGCATAAGTACCTTATAAATTCTTTTCAAAAAAGCGCGAAAACAATTTATAAGGTACTAACACCGGTGATGAACGGTAGGTCGGCACTCTTTTCAGTACCCCCTTGAGTGGTATAAGTGCTTTATTCGGTTTCCCAAATTGACCACCTGCTCATGAAAACATATTTGACAGTTATATGTTGCAGAACTATGTTAACTCGTATGGTTGATATGGTTAATTGGAGGGTCTTATGGAAAGAGTAATAGATGTTACGGTGGCGCGAAGGCAGCTTGGCACCATACTTGATGAGGTTTTTCATAAAAAAGACATTATTACAATTCAGAGGAAGGGAAAGTCTCTCGCGAAAATTATTCCACTTGAGAGTGAAGGGTCAGCCAATAATGCTTTGTCCCCTTCCCAATTGGCATTACTACATGAAATGGAAGCGTTACCCGTGGTCTCAGTGGACAGTGATCCTACAGATATTCTGCGATTGATGAGGGAAAAGAAAAGATTAAAAGCAGGTGGAAAATATGGAAAGTAAGACATTTGTATTAGATGCAAATGTCTTTCTGGAATACATATTTAATCGTCAACTTGCCCATATTTCTCGCCAGCTCATAAAATGCGCAATCCTGAAAGAGAACCGGATCATTGTCCCAAGCTTGCTGCTGGACGAGATTACAGAGGTGCTGTGCGGAAACTTAAATGACGCTGAAGTTGTCAAAAAGCATCTCTGTTATATTGACCATCTTGCTACAGAAAATGTGATCAAGATTGTCGTCCCAAATTGTAAGGTACGAATGAAAGCTATTGAAATAGCAAGAACAGGAAATAAGAAAAGCGGTTTCCCTGAGTTCAGTGATTCATTATATCACGCTCTAGCTATCTTGAGTGGTGCTATTTTCATAACGAATGACATAAAGCATTATCGCAAAGTAAAACAATTCGGAAGTATTGAAAAATTGTCTAACACCGGTGAAGAACGGTAAGCCGGTACTCTTTTCAGTACCCCCTTGAGGGGTATAAGTGCCTTGGTGTCTTCTGTACCATTTTGTCATTAAACTGAATGTGGAACTTCGTGTTTTTTATTAAAGCTTTTTAGCAGTAAGGCACTAAAGCAGATGTGATGATTATGACAAACGGTCCCATTGAATCGGATGCGCTCAAGGCAAATCTTCTGGAAACAGCGGAGGAGGTTGTTATAGATCAGGAGCTGCAGTTGCTCCTCGATGTCGTAGCGCGATACAAGGGCTTGCACAACACCCTTTCCGGTCTGTTGTATGAGATCTGTCACCCGTACCGGAACTGGAATATACTCATTCCCCAGTTGCGCAGTTTTGTTCTGAAGAACTACAGCTATTATATTCGTCACGAACGGGGACCCGAGACCTTTGCCCTCTTTTCCTCGATCTTTCTGCAGGCGATGCAGGATTGTGAAAAAAACTCCAAGCTGCTCTCCCGTTCCATTGAGGCACAGCTGGCGTGGGTCAGCAAGATGGTGAGTCTGTTTTCCGAGGAACAGCTCTGCCGCTATCAGGATGTTTTAAACGATTATTTCACCTCCCTTATTGAACTTGACAACGGGAAGAGTCAGGTCATGATGCATATTGTGCAGGGTATGCATCCCATGAAAAAACTTGCCACCTCTCTGCTTGGATTTGCCGACGGTGACCGGTCCTGTTTTGACTATCGTGCAGTGGCACGGCTGATGCAAGTGATCCTCAAACGAAATTACAGCTACTGGCTGCAGGAGGAGGATCCCCTGCCGTGGTTTATGGAACGTTGCGGGGTGCTGTGTGAGGATTTCCATTCGGGGAAACTCTTCAATAAAATTTCCCATGACAGCATGGCAAAAAACCTGGAGCTGGTAAAGGCGGTGGATATCGATACTTCCCCTGTCTCAGCCCTGCGTGAGATCCTGCAGCTTCCTGCCCATGTGGATATCGTGCGGTTGTACAAAGAGATCCCGACCCGCCTTGCCAGAGCGGACAGCGAAGGGGGAGAGGAGACCACCGAACAGGGAATTCCCCTCAGTCGTTTTGCGGAAAATCAGAAACTGCTCTTTCTCTTTCGTATCATGGATACCAAGGGGCTGTACCTTATCCATGAAGAGACTCTGCGGGAGATTAACCGTTCCCTGGTGCAATTGATCCGGCAGCAGACTTTTGAAGAGATTGAAGAGTTTTTGCTGACGGCCTTCCATCTGCTGAAGGTCAATGTACGGCAGTATCCACAGACGTCTCTGCAGTGCATACAGGTGCTGGGTGGAGAGGTATTTAAACGCGGTAACAGCCGGATGGTGGAGATGTTCCTCTGGCAGGCAGTGCGTTTTGGTTTTCAGTATGCAAACGTGACAGGAGTGGATGAAGACTGGCAGCCCATCACCAACCCCGCCCATCTGACGAATATCAGGGTATGGCTGAACCTGATTATGCAGGAGCCGAAATGGTGTTCCACCCTTTTTTCTGCACTCATTATCAACATCAAACTCTCCGGAACGTGTGTGAAGGATACGGATCTGTTTCAGCGTGATATCACCAACCTGCTGAACCATCCAATCGGTCCTGTATATAACCTTGCCAAGCAGTTCACCAAGCTTATGCCGGTGTTCTTCAATGAGATTGGAGCCGAAGGTGAGCTGCGTGAGGTGTCGACGGAACTGGATGAGATCCACAAGCGCCGTGATGTGCTTATCCATTTCCTGCGCAAACAGAGTCATGTGGAGAGTTCCAATCTGATCGTTGATTTTATCCAGGCAATTTTTCTCTTCTGGATCACGAAAAAGAAGTCAATTTTAAAACCCTTTCTTCCGGAAGAGGTGTACTCGGAGGTGATGCCCAGCGGTGATTTTGTTGACGACCAGCATGTGTTGGCATGCCGCATTCAAAAGGATCTTGAGTTTCATCAGATGTCCGATCTCCTCAGCTGGTCGAAGGAAGAACGTCAGGACTATCTGCAGAAACAGTCCGATCTGGCTCCCCACGAATTACGACGTTTTGATCTTCTGGTACAGATGTTTACACTGCTGCACCAAAAGTACAATCTTGGTTTTCAGGAATTACGTAAAGAGCTGGAACAGGCGGCACAGGAAGGGTTTCCTGAGATGGAAAGTCTGCTGCAGAAGCTTGAAAACTGTGAAACGGCAGACTGCATCGAAGCCCTCCTGGAGACCCTGGAAGGACTGAAGGAAACGATTCTCTCCCCGGAAACATTCGAGGCACGGGAAGATATCTACTATAAACGCCATATTGCTGTGGATATTCCCTCTGTGTACGGTAAGTACCGGGAAAAGAAGTTTGACAGTCTCAGCCTCACCTTTCGTATGGAGAACCTGACAAATATCTTCCTCGAACGTCTGCCGGGAACGGTGAATCTCTCCATTATCACCCAGGCAACCTTTTTCCGGGTTGTCAAGTGCATTAAGCTCTATCTGAGGGCATTGAGGGTGGACGGCATCAGCTCCCGCCGTCTTGACACCTATCTTTCCCTCCTCGAGAGTTCACTGGAGATCCGGCGTTTTTCCTACACCCAGTATCTCGATATTTTTCGCGGGCTCTCGGAGGGTGTGAAAGACATTATCTACTCCTATTACACCAACAGCCACCAGAACAATCTGTCCATTATTGTTCCTCAGATAGGGGAAAAAAATCTGCTCACAAAATACCGTTTTCTGTGGAATGAAGAGGAAAAAGGAAACTCAGTGCATCAGTTGGCAGAGGCATTTCTGCGCGACCTCATCGCCTCCACCTTCGGTTTGCAGCATCTGGATAATTTTGTTACCCGGATTATCGGCACCCTGGAAAGTCAGAAGGATGTTCTTGATGAGAAGATGCTGGATCTGCTGATGACCTACAACCCCAGAAAAACTATCTCCATGCTCCATCAGCCAAACCCTTTTACCCATGATCTCATTCATTTGGGGAACAAGGGTTTTAACCTGGTGACGCTCAGCACAGATAAAAAACCGGTGCCTCCGGCATTCATTATCACCACAGAAGTTTTTCGCTGCCGTGAAGTTGTCTACGGTTTTGAACGGGCACGGGATGATTTTATGCAGCAGATCCGTACCGCTCTGACCGAAATGGAAGAGCTTACGGGGCGGGCTTTCGGGGCGACTCATAACCCCTTACTCCTTTCCATCCGCAGCGGGGCGGCAGTTTCCATGCCGGGAATGATGGCAACCATCAGTAATGTGGGAACCAATGAAGAATTGATAGAAGAAGGTGCCAGGGTGTATGGTCATTCCTATCTTGCCTGGGATAATTATCGCCGCTTTCTGCAGTCCTGGGCCATGACTTCCGGCATGCAGCGTGAGGATTTTCAGGAGTTGATGAACAGTGCCAAGGAACGTTTTGAACTTGATCTAAAGGGTCAGTTCTCCCCCGAACAGATGAAGGAGCTTGCCCTTGAGTACCAGAAGGTGATTCGCAGCAAGGGGTTGGGGATACCTGAAGATCCCTGGCTGCAGCTGGTTTCTGCGGTGGAGATGGTTTTTGACTCCTGGGAGACCCAGAAGGCCTCGGAATATCGAAATATTATGGATGTTTCAGATTCCTGGGGAACAGCTGTTATCGTGCAGGCGATGGTGTACGGCAACAGAAATCAGTCCTCAGGTTCTGGTGTGCTGTTCACTGCACATCCCTACCGGAAAGTGCAGCGGGTTGCATTGTGGGGGGATTATGCTTACGGTGATCAGGGAGAAGATATCGTCTCCGGGCTGGTCACCAGTTATCCAATTTCTGTGGAACAGGCGGAACTTGATGGGCGAGAGATAAGTAAGACCCTGGAAATCCGTTTCCCTGATATCTATCAGGAGCTGCTCTCCATCTCCCGGAATCTTGTATATGAAAACCTCTGGAATCCCCAGGAGATTGAATTCACCTTCGAAGGAGATCGGGCAGAGGATTTGTATCTGCTGCAGACCCGTGATATGATAACAATTAAGAAGCGTGAGCGCTTCAACGTCTTTATTGAGACGGATGATCTGCACAGGGCTGTGCTTGGCAGAGGGATCGGCGTGTCCGGTTCTGCCCTCTCCGGGCGTGCAGTCTTTACAGAAGAAAATATCAGGGAACTGCGGGAGACCATGCCTGGGGAAATGCTGATTCTTATTCGTCAGGATACCGTTCCCGAGGATATCAAGGTGATCGATATGGCAGATGGACTACTGACTTCCAGGGGGGGACAGACATCACATGCCTCGGTGGTTGCGGTTCGTCTGGAAAAAACATGTATTGTCGGCTGTAAACATCTACAGGTGTATGAGACCAAACAGTACTGTGAGATTGGTGATACCAGAATTGATTTCGGCGATGCTGTCTCCATTGACGGACGCAGTGGTCAGCTGTTTATAGGAACGCACAAAACACGGGAGGAGATGCACATCTTACCCATTTGATGGTGTTGAGGCGAGTCTTCCCGGGAAACGCAGGGTTTTATAATGAATGGAGAACAATTATGGCAAAGAAAAAATTGTTAAAAGGTTCCCCCCTGGCAGCCTATGCCAGGAAAAAAGCGGCGGGACTGGGAATGGACGGCAGGGGAATGAAACTGGTGGATCTTGTCTGGATGATTCAGGAAAAAGAAGGAAATACCCGTTGTTTTAAGAAAGAAAAAGAATGTGCCCAGTTTAGCTGCTGCTGGCAACTGTCCTGCGGCGCAAAGATGAAGAAATAACAGTCGCCGGGTATTTGCATACTGCACGTGGCTGCAGATATCCGGCAACTGCCAGCCTATACCCTGTTTTCAGGCACTCCCAACACCTTTAGAATAAGTGCCAGTGGACAGAATTTTGTAAAGCCGTACTGGAAAAGATTGATTCCCACAAAGGCAGTAAAAAAGAGCCAGTATTTATGGACAAATAAGGGGTTGCTGCCGCAGTCAACTCCCAGTGCCATGCTGAGCAAAATAAAGAATCCGGCAAGTGTGTGAACCCAGTCTGTTATTATCATTAATATGATCCTCCTACAATAGAGCTGTTTACAGCTATAATACCCTCAGGTTTCGTTGTATCAGCAGAAACCGCATACCGCACACCGCATACCGCATACCGCATACCGCATACCGCATACCGCACACCGCATACCGCACACCGCATACCGCACACCGCATACCGCACACCGCATACCCAAAACCTCAAACATCCGGACAGAACAATACCTGCATGGTCTGCATCAGTTGAACAATTCGTGGGTCGGCAATGCGGTTGTAGATAAAGTTTGCATCTTTGCGATAATCGATTATCCCTTGACTTCTCAGTATGTTTAAGTGTTGAGAAACATTGGCATTTGTTGTTTTTACCTGTTCCCGTATATCACCAACGGACATCTCGGAGTCCTGCAGCAGGCAGAGGATCTTCAAACGAATGGGGTGGGACATGGATTTAAGGAGCTTGGACATTGCGTCTATCTGATCATCGTGCATGGTGCTGTTCCTGAAAGGGTTAAATTAATGAACTGGAGTATTCAACAGTTCTTTTTTTGGAAAAAGAAAAAAGTAGAGCAGCCCGGAAAGTACCGCCATGCTCAAATACATGTACATATCCGGGGTAATTCTGTTTTCCTGCCGAAAGAGGGCAAGGATTGAAAGCAGGGGCAGCAGCTGGTAGGCGAGCCGGTGGCTGAGCAGCAGTTCCCGGATAATGTACACATGAATAATGGGTCCGACACAACCGAGTACCAGTGAGACGGCCGAATTATTATGGAGATAAATAAAAAGTCCCTGTTTTATGGTTAACAGTGTCAGCAGAACAACCAGAAACAGGGTGACAATAAATGTGTTCTTTTTACGTCCGTACAGCGGCAGATTGTTCAGCAGGTTTGTCAGCTCAATACTGTTCGCCTCAGTGGCAAGAGTTTTGTAAATTCTTTTTTTGCTCTGCTGTTTTTTTAGTAGAGCCTTTATTTCTTTTTCAAGAGTTTGCCGCATTTTGTAAATGATGTCGCCAGGGAAGCCCCGTTTTCCGTATAATATTTAGTCGTAAAATTTCAATATGTTAAAAAAAATAAGCGTATGAATACCTGTTTTCAGGGAGAAAGAAAAGAAAAAAAAGAAATTCTAACATAACTAAAACTGATATCAGGTTCAACTTTATTGATTTGACAGAATCCCCGTAAAAGGGAATATGGTAGTGCCTTTTAAAGTAGTATATTCCGTAATTCTGTGTGACAGAAAAAGATACCTGAACCCATCAGATGGTGTTCAGTCAGCAATAATACTGATACGTACTTTTCTGTCATTTTTAGAAAATCGATTAAATAATGGAGATGTTGTATGAGTTCAAGTGAAGATAAAATTGAAAGCCTGTTAAGTGAAGGTCGAATTTTTGAGCCTCCCGTTGCCGGACGGGACACTGCAGCCATAGGCAGTATGGACGCTTACAAGGCGGCTTATAAAAAATCCATGGATGATCCGGAAGGTTATTGGGCAGAGCGTGCCGAAGAGCTGGTAACCTGGGACAGGAAATGGGACAGCGTCCTTGAAGCCGATTTCGATAAGCCTGAGTTCAGCTGGTTCAAGGGAGGCAAGATGAATGTCTCCTACAACTGCCTGGATCGTCATCTGACAGATGGTCGCCGTAACAAGGCTGCTCTCATCTGGCAGGGTGAGCCAGAGGACGATGTGAAGGTGTACACCTATCAGATGCTGCACACAGAAGTGTGTCGTTTTGCCAATGTCTTGAAGAAAAAGGGCGTGAAAAAGGGTGATCGTGTCTCCATTTATCTTCCCATGATTCCCGAATTGTCCATTGCCCTTCTTGCCTGTGCCCGAATTGGTGCCATGCATTCCGTTGTTTTTGCAGGATTTTCATCTGTTGCCCTGCAGAGCCGTATTCAGGATTGTGAGGCCAAGGTTCTTGTCACCGCTGATGCCGTTATTCGTGCAGGAAAAACCATCCCTTTAAAACCAAACGCCGACGAAGCTCTCAGTGAATGCGACACCGTGGAAAACTGTATTGTGGTAAAGCGCGGCGGCAATGATGTTTCCATGACCGATGGCCGTGATACCTGGTGGCACGATGAAGTAACTGCCGAAGGAATTGCCTCAACCTGCGAGCCGGAGTCCATGGACGCTGAGGATATTCTTTTTATTCTGTATACTTCCGGTTCCACCGGGAAGCCGAAAGGCGTGGTGCACACCACTGCCGGCTATCTCACCTATGCCATGCATACCTGCCAGTATGTCTTTGATATGAAAGACGATGATGTGTACTGGTGTACAGCCGATATCGGCTGGGTAACCGGTCATTCTTACATCCTTTATGGTCCACTGGGACTGGGAGCAACCTCTATCATGTTTGAGGGTGTTCCAACCTATCCGGGACCGGATCGTTTCTGGAAGATTGTGGAAAAATTCCAGGTAAACACCTTTTATACCGCGCCCACCGTTATCCGTGCTCTTATGCGTGACGGTGATGGTCCCACCCAGCGTTACGATCTTTCAAGTCTCCGTATTCTCGGGTCTGTGGGTGAGCCTATCAATCCAGAAGCATGGATGTGGTATCATGTCAATATCGGCAAGGAGAAACTGCCCATCGTTGATACCTGGTGGCAGACAGAAACCGGTGGTATCATGATTGCCCCGCTACCCTACGCCACACCGTTGAAGCCAGGCTCTGCAACCTATCCGCTGCCCGGTATTGATGCAGTTATCTATAACGAAGAGGGTGAAGAGGCCAGCCCGAATGAGGGAGGCCATCTTGTTATCCGTAAACCTTGGCCCGGTATGCTTCGCGGGGTATTTGGCGATCCTGCACGATACAAGAAGGCGTACTTCAGTCGTTACGCGAATACCTACGATCCCGAAGATGGTGCCCGTGTGGATGATGACGGGTATTTCTGGATCATGGGACGTCTTGATGACGTGGTGAATGTTTCCGGACATCGTCTGGGAACGGCTGAGATCGAATCTGCCCTTGTCTCCTATCCGCAGATTGCAGAGGCCGCCGTTGTCGGTATGCCTCACAAGATCAAGGGGCAGGCTGTCTATGCCTTTGTTACGCCCAATACCGGAGTTGAGCAGACACCCGAACTCCTTGCCGAGTTGCGTGTTCATGTTCGTAAAGAGATCGGACCCATTGCCACTCCGGATGCCATCCAGTATGCTCCCGGTCTTCCTAAAACCAGAAGCGGAAAGATCATGCGCCGTGTTCTTCGTAAGATTGCCGCCAATGATTTCGAGAACTTCGGGGATACGTCAACCCTTGCAGATCCTTCTGTTGTTGATGATCTTATCAATGGCAAAAAAGCTCTGGATAAATAAGCAGGAAATGTTCCCCATGAAGGAAAGTACAGTTCCTCTGATACCGTTTTATTATTTGTGGAGAACTGTATTGTAGTGCGAAAAGCGGGATTTTCTGTTGCAGGAAATCCCGCTTTTTCAGTTATTGAGATCCGTTTGTGTGCTGTCAGCAGGTACTGAACGTGAAGCCAGGATACCCGTATGTCGCAAAATGATGATATTCATAGAGTTGCACCAGAGATGGCGATAGCCTTTTTCAGGGAGATTCTGCCATTTAATGAACTCGATGATGATACCTTGATAGATATTTCCCGCCATTGCCGGGTTGATTTCTTTCCTAAAGGTACCAGAATCTTCACCGCCGGCGAAACGGAAATCACCCATCTTCATCTGATTCAGCGAGGCGGGGTTAAGGCATTTATCGAGGATGAACACGGGGAGGTAACCCTTAAGGATTTTCGTGGAGAAGGAGCGTATATCGGGGCACTGGCAATTATTCGCGGTACACCTGCGAATTTGAACATTGAAACAGTGGAAGATACATTTTGTTTTCTGCTGCCCAGTGAAATATTCACAAAACTTGTAGAGCAGCAGCCCTCTTTTGCCCATTACTACCTGAAAAGCTTTTCAGAAAAAATTGTAAACACCGCCTATAACGAACTGCGTCATCATAAGGTCTCGGCACGAAGCGGCGATGATCTTTACCTGTTTTCTGTGCGGGTGGGGGATCTGGTGAAAACACTGCGCAAGGTCTCTGCCAAAAGTTCCATTCAGGCGGCAGCTGCGACCATGGCTGAGTATCGGGTGGGGAGTCTGCTGGTGCATGATGTTCAGGATGAGGAAAAGATCATCGGCATTATTACCGATCGGGATCTGCGCGCAAAGGTGGTGGCGGCAGGGCTTGACTATAACCTGCCCGTGGAACATATTATGACCGGACCGGTACAGACCGTTCTCTCCCAGTCGCTCTGTTTTGATGTGTTACTGAAAATGATGTCCACCTCCATTCACCATCTGGCTGTGGAACGGGGCGGGCGGGTGATCGGCGTGGTGACCTCCCATGATATCATGCTCCTTCAGGGGCATTCGCCGTACTATCTGTTCAAGGAGATTCGTGGACAGCAGCAGATCAGTGGACTGTACGTCCTGGCACAGAAAATTCCAGAGGTGATTCGGGGGCTCATTAAAGAGGGGGCAAAGGCAGGCAACATCACCCAGATGATTGCCATCTTAAACGATCATATCCTGGAACGGATGCTTACCCTGCTTGAGGAGGAACTGGGAAAACCACCTGTTTCCTACTGCTGGCTGCTTATGGGCAGTGAGGGGCGGAGGGAACAGACCTTTAAGACGGATCAGGATAATGCCATTCTCTATGCAGATCCTGCCAATGAGGAAGAGAAAAAAGCTGCGGAAACGTATTTTAAAGAGTTTGCGACACGGGCTATTGAGCATCTGGTAAATTGCGGATACCCCCTTTGTCCAGGGGAGATCATGGCAATAAATCCCAAATGGTGCCAGCCCCTCTCTGTCTGGAAAGGGTATTTCAGCAGATGGATCAGTGCACCGGATCCAACAGAGCTGCTCCATGCGACAATCTTTTTTGATTTTCGTTCGGGCTTTGGCGATCACCTACTTGCTAAACGACTGCGACAGCATCTGAATGAGCAGGCAAAGAGCCAGGATATCTTTCTTTTTCATCTCGCCCGGCAGTGTATGTCCACCCGCACTCCGCTCTCCTTTTTCAAAAACTTTATCGTTGATAAGGATGGAGAGCATAAAAATGCACTGGATATAAAGCGTCAGGGGCTTACCCCCTATGTGAATTTTGCACGCGTGCTGGCTCTTAGTCATGGTATTAACGAGACAAATACCCTGGCACGGCTGAAGGCCTTGCATGATTCCGAGTTTTTGAGCAGGGAATTGTGGGAGGCGGCAAACGATGCCTATGAGCTGCAGATGCAGCAGCGTCTGATTCATCAGTTGGCACAGATAGAAGAAGGAGTTTTGCCTGACAATCATATTAATCCGGAACAGCTTTCCGCCCTGGAGCGGAGAATGTTAAAAGATGCCTTTGCGGTGATTGAACGGCTCTACTCCGTGCTGGATAAAAAGTTTCCGGTAGCCTGAGATGATCAATCCGTTTAAGCCTGCCGGCTGGTTCAGTGCACCGCATCCGCTGCTCCGGAAGAATAAGGAGTTTTTCAACAGCTTTGATCAGAACAGACCGCTTACGGAGTACACCTTCGTGGTCTGTGACACTGAACTTACCGGTTTAAATAAAAAAAAAGACGAACTGATATCCATTGGTGCGGTGATGATACGGGATCTGCAGATCGACCTTTCGTCCATGTTTCATCACTTTATTCGCCCGCAGAATCTTGACGCCACCCGGGCGACCCTGGTGCATCGAATCACCCCGGAGCAGCTGGAAAACGCCCAAAGTGCAGAAGAAATCATGCCGAAATTTGTGGAGTATATCCACGGCAGTCTTCTCGTGGGGCATTATCTGCCCCTGGATATGCATTTTTTAAATAAGGCAACGAAGAGAGTCATGGGGGGGACGCTGTCCAATCCCGGGGTTGATACCATGCGCATGGCACAGGGATATAAACGGGTGCAGCTTGGACATTACCACGAACATAATCCAAGAGAGATCAGCTACAGCCTTGATGATCTCGGGGTGGAATATAACCTGCCGCTTTTTAAACCCCATGATGCTCTGGAGGATGCACTGCAGACAGCCTATCTTTTTTTGTTTTTTATAAAGAAATTTCGTAAGGGCGGGCTGGTAACATTGAAAGATATTTTCCAATCCGGAAGGGTCGGAAGTTTGCGATATTAAATAACAAGATTCAGGGAGTAGGAGTGGTATCTATTCCCATAAAATAATTGTTGGTGAAGAGGTGTCAAGCCCTGTCCAGTAAGGCATTGACACCGATTTTAAAGTCATGGTATAAATTATGGCATGATAAATAGTTTTATTCTTATGTTCATTAAGGAGGAGAGAAAATTATGAATGACGCTCGGAAGTATTGGCAGGCTAACATCCGGTTGGTAATCGGATGTCTGGTCGTTTGGTTTGTGGTTTCATTTGGTTGCGGCATCTTTTTTGTGCAGCAACTGAATACCATAACAATCCTGGGGGGGTATCCACTTGGTTTCTGGTTTGCCCAGCAGGGTTCAATTTACAGCTTTGTGGTTCTGATCTTTTTTTACGCCTGGCGTATGAATCAGCTGGATAAAAAATTCAACGTCAGCGAAGACTAGGGAGAGAGAAGAATGACAAATCTACAATTATGGACCTATTGTGTTGTAGGGGCAACCTTTGCTCTCTATATCTTTATTGCCATCAAGGCACGTGCAGGCACAACAGGTGAATTTTATGTTGCCGGTAAAGGTGTGCATCCTGTTCTTAATGGTATGGCAACGGGTGCTGACTGGATGTCTGCAGCCTCTTTTATTTCCATGGCCGGTCTTATTGCCTTCAAGGGCTATGACGCATCCGTCTATCTTATGGGCTGGACAGGCGGATACTGCCTCCTTGCCATGCTCCTTGCTCCGTATCTTCGTAAGTATGGTAAGTTCACTGTACCGGAGTTCATCGGTGACAGGTTCTACTCTCAGACTGCACGCGTTGTTGCTGTTATCTGTCTGATTGTTGCCTCCCTTACCTATGTTATCGGTCAGATGAAGGGTATCGGTGTTGCCTTTTCCCGTTTCCTTGAGATTCCGTTCAACTACGGACTGTTCCTCGGAATGGGTATTGTCTTTATCTACGCCGTACTTGGTGGTATGAAGGGGGTTACCTATACCCAGATTGCCCAGTACTGTGTCCTGATCTTTGCCTATACCGTACCTGCTATCTTTATTTCCCTGCAGCTCACCGGAGTTGCCCTTCCTCAGCTCGGTCTGGGAGCGGCAATGTCTGACGGCTCGGGAATGTTCCTTCTGGAGAAGATGGACAAGACGCTGGTGGATCTAGGTTTTGCGGCCTATACGACGCAGAAGGGGAGTACGTTGAATATGTTTCTCCTGACCATGTCGCTGATGATTGGTACCGCAGGCCTTCCCCATGTTATTACAAGGTTCTTCACCGTACCCAAGGTAAAAGATGCCCGTTCATCTGCCGGTTGGGCACTTGTGTTTATTGCGATCCTTTACACCACCGCCCCCGGCGTTGGAGCAATGGCCCGTTTGAATCTTGTCAACACCATTCAGGCTGATTCCATCGCTCCTGATACCTCACAGAATCTGAAGATCGATGCCCTTCCCGCCTGGTTTACCAACTGGGAAAAGACCGGTCTCCTGAAATATGAGGATAAAAACGGTGACGGACGTATCCAGTATGTGGGTAAAAACTTTAAAGGCGTAGACGCAAACGGTAAGATTATTGAAAACGAGATGGTTAAGGTCGATCGGGATATCATGGTTCTTGCCAATCCCGAGATTGCCCAGCTGCCCAACTGGGTTATTGCCCTTGTTGCCGCTGGTGGAATCGCCGCTGCTCTGTCCACTGCTGCCGGTCTGCTTCTTGCCATTTCCTCTGCGATATCCCATGATATCGTGAAGGGTATCATTGCCAAGAATATTGATGATAAAACCGAACTTATGGCGGGTCGTGTTGCCATGTCCGGTGCCATTCTTGTGGCGGGGTATCTCGGACTGCATCCTCCCGGATTCGCGGCCCAGGTCGTTGCCCTTGCCTTTGGCCTGGCAGCGTCTTCAATCTTCCCCGCGTTGATGATGGGAATTTTTGCAAAACGTGTGAATAATACCGGTGCAGTACTTGGAATGCTTGCAGGTCTCGGTACCACCCTTGTCTATATCTTCTGGTTCAAGGGCTGGTTCTTTCTTCCGGGAACTGCCATGGCTCCAGACAATGCTGCCAACTGGGTGCTCGGGATATCACCGGGTTCATTTGGTGCGGTTGGTGCGGTTATCAACTTTATTGTTGCTCTCACCGTGTCCAGCTTTACCGCTCCTCCCCCAGAGCACATTCAGCATCTTGTTGAGGACATTCGTGTTCCCATGGGAGCGGGGGCTGCTGTGGATCACTAAGCAGAATCCGTTAAGCAGTCTGTCTTTTGACAGCAAAAAACGCATCCGTAATCTTTACGGATGCGTTTTTTTGGTTTAAGGAAAAAACAATATTGCTAATGACTTCTCTGGTCCTTTATGAATGGAAAGGTGTAATGGAATTTTTTGCTGTCTATTTATCTGAGACTTTATTAATGGTGCTTGTCAGAATGAACGGGGAAACGGTGTCTGAACATACTGTATCCCCTGATGAATTAAATATTAATATTAAGAGAGAAGAAAATGAGTCCGGGATTGTTGTGCCCTGAAAATTGCTACCTGCACATAATTGACCCGCAGGAACAGTTGATGAATCAGATTCATGGGGCGGAGAGGGTCAGTAAAACCATCCTTCAAATGATTCACTGTGCCCGGATAATCGGCATACCGATTATTGCCAACACACAGTATAAAAAAGGGCTGGGAGGATATGTTCCGGAACTTGAAGCCGAAATGGACAATATTCCGCGACCTGATAAGCTTGCGTTTAATGCCCTTGCTGATCCGGAGACCAGGAGTCTGGTTACTGGGCTGCCGTCAGAGGTGAACACTGCCATACTGGTTGGTGTGGAAACGCATATCTGTATTTATCAGACAGCGGCGGGGCTGCAGGAGATGGGGATCCTGCCCTGGATTGCAGCCGACGGAGTGTCATCCCGAACCCATGAAAATTATCAGCTCGGGCTTATGCGGCTGCGAGACATGGGAGCAGCCGTTGGTCCTGCTGAGATGATCCTCTACGAATTGCTTGCAAAAGCCGGAACCGCTCAGTTTAAAGCAGTCCTTCCCCATATTTTATAACTTCAAATAAAAAAGTTGCCGCCATGAAAGGAAATGAGATCCGAAAGCGTTTTTTAGAGTATTTCGTCAGTCATGATCATACACAGGTAGACAGTTCTTCCCTGGTTCCCCAGGATGACCCCACACTGCTTTTTGTCAATGCAGGAATGGTACAGTTTAAAACAGTCTTTATGGGTGAGGAGAAACGTGATTATACGCGTGCAACCACATCCCAGCGCTGCGTTCGTGCCGGTGGAAAGCATAACGATCTGGAAAATGTCGGCTATACAGCCCGGCATCATACCTTTTTTGAGATGCTTGGAAACTTTTCCTTTGGCGATTATTTTAAGGAAGATGCCATCCGTTTTGCCTGGGAATTCCTGATTCAGGAATTAAAACTGCCGGCGGAACAGATGTGGGTCTCAGTCTTTGATGATGATGATGAGGCATTCGAGTTATGGGAGAAGGTGGAAGATCTTCCCAAAGGACGTATTGTTCGTCTCGGGGAAAAGGATAACTTCTGGGCAATGGGGGATACCGGGCCGTGCGGTCCCTGCTCGGAAATACATATAGATCTTGGTCGGGAGGCAGGGTGTGATCGTCCAGACTGTGCAGTGGGTTGTGATTGTGATCGCTTCCTGGAGCTGTGGAATCTTGTCTTTATGCAGTTTAACCGATCAGAAGACGGTACCATGACCCCCTTGCCAAAACCGTCCATTGATACAGGGATGGGGCTTGAACGGGTGGCTGCTGTTATGCAGGGGAAGTTCAATAATTACGATTCCGATCTTTTCAGCCCCATCATCGCCAAACTTGAGAAACTCTCCGGAAAGAAGTATCTGGTGGATCAGGCAGATACCACTGCAATGCGTGTGATTGCGGACCATGCACGGGCAACAACCTTTCTGGTGGCAGACGGAGTCCTTCCTTCCAATGAGGGGCGCGGTTACGTGCTGCGTCGGGTGATGCGTAGGGCCATCCGTTACGGCAGGTCTCTTGGACTCACAAAAACCTTTCTGGACGGTGTTACGACAGTGGTTACTGAGATAATGGCGGAGGCCTATCCGCACCTGCTGGACTGTGCTGAACTGTTGAAAAAAGTCGTGAACAATGAAGAGCTGCGTTTTGGAGAAACCCTGGAAAACGGTCTGGATCTGCTTGACCGGGAACTGGCATCTCTGCAGAAGGCCGGCAGGAAGACGGTACAGGGTGATTTTATCTTTAAACTGTACGATACCTTCGGATTTCCTGTGGATATCGTTCGGGATATTTCCCTGGAACGCGGCATGGATTTTGATGGTGCAGGCTTTGAAAAGGCAATGGAAAATCAACGCTCCCAGTCACGTGCTTCGCAGAAAGGCGAGGGGGTACGTTTGCTTGGGTCTGGCGTGAAGCACTTCATTGAGAGTGGAAAAAAGAGTGAATTTGTGGGCTATGACGTCCTTGAAGCAGATGCTGAGGTGTATGGGATTCTTGATGGTGACGGCAGGGTTGTGGAGAGTCTTGCGTCCGGTATGAAAGGTCAGCTGTTTGCTGCAAAGACTCCCTTTTATGCGGAATCAGGCGGGCAGTCGGGAGATAGTGGAGAGGTTATCTGGCAGTCAGGAAGGGCGGTAGTGCACACTACGTTTAGTGAGGGTGATGGTATTATTCTTCATTCCATTGAGGTTAAAGAGGGAACACTTACGGTCGGCAGCAATGTGCAGCTGCGGGTCACTGCAGGTGAACGTGCCGCCACGGCGGCAAACCATACAGCAACGCACCTTCTCCAGGCAACATTAAAAGAGTTGCTCGGTGATCATGTCAAGCAGGCAGGGTCACTGGTTGCACCCAACAGGCTGCGGTTTGATTTTACCCATTTCTCACCTCTTAGTATGGAAGAAATTCAGCAGATTGAGCAGAAGGTGAACGCACAAATCCGCAGTAACCTGAGAGCTGATACCAGAGTTCTTGGTCGTGAACAGGCAATAGAAGAGGGGGCAACAGCCCTTTTTGGGGAAAAATATGGTGAGAGTGTGCGGGTGGTCTCTTTAGGAGATGTGAGCAAGGAGCTTTGCGGCGGTACCCATGTGTCGGCGACGGGGGAGATTGGACTGTTTCAGATTATTTCAGAAACAGGTATTGCGGCGGGTGTCCGGAGGATAGAAGCTGCAACCGGGCGTGGAGCCCTTCAGCGGATGCAGGAGATGGTTCTCCAGGAAAAGGCGATCTGTGAACAACTGCATGTACAGTCTGATGGTATCAGCGATAAGCTCGAGCTGCTGGCAAATACGAATAAGCGCCTGGAGAAGCAGGTCTCGGAGTTGTCCACCCGACTTGCCGCATCGGGTATGACCGATCTGCTGGCAGATGCTGTGGAAGTGGAGGGGATAAAAGTGGTGGCGGCAGAGATTCCGCTGGACAGTCCAAAAACGCTCCGGGAAGCTGGTGATAAGCTGCGGGATGATATGGGGAGCGGCGTGGCAGTTCTTGGCGGCGAGATAAATGGTAAGGCGGCACTGCTTGCTATAGTTTCCAAAGATCTGACGAAAAAGATTAAAGCAGGTGATCTGGTGAACAGGGTTGCTGCGATTGTAGGAGGGAAGGGGGGCGGTCGGCCGGATATGGCACAGGCTGGCGGAACCATGCCGGATAAGATTGCCGAAGCAGTTGCCTCCGTTGAAGAACAGGTGCGGCAGTTACTGACAGAGTAATGGTTTTCCTGGATGGTGAGAGGTGTTTGCCGCCGGGATAAATCTGACCTAAAAGCAGAAAATTGAAGTGCGTTGGAAGCTGAGGGGCTATTCATTTTTTCGGTCTTTTATAGCTCTATCTATTTTACAAAAAAGTTGACAGCTTAATTGAATTAAGGTACAACCGGATTTCGTATTGTGAATCGCTATTCATTTTAGACAGATTTATTTGAATTATCTTAGCTAATCAGGAGCGGAAAAATGGTTTCAATGGACATCACCCTGTTTCTTCAGATCGTGAACGCATTTGTTCTTATGTTTCTACTGAACGGGATTATTTATAAGCCTGTTTTAAAAGTTCTTAAGGAACGCGCAGTCAAATTGCAGGGGATGCGCGATGATGTGACCAAGTACGAGGATAATGCTCGCCGCCGCCAGGAAGAGGTAGATAAGAAAATGCATAAAGCATCCGGTCAGGCTAAATCTGCACTGGATAACGCACGTGCCGGAGCAAAGGCTGCAGGGGAAGAGAAGCTTGCAGCCATTAAGGCCGAAGCGGATGCTGACAAAGATAAAAAGCTGGCTGAAATTAAATCCCAGGTGGAGGCTGCCCGTAAGGAGCTTGAAGCCGGAGTCGACGGATTTGCGTCAGCCATGGCAGGAAAAATTTTGGGAAGGAGTCTGTAATAATGAGGGGAATAAAGCGAACAGCCGGGAAGAGTGCTCTGTTTGCACTGGTTCTTTGGTTTGCCCTGGCAATGGGGAATGCCTGTGCTTCCGGTCATTCGGAGTCGGGCGAGGGCGTGCCAACCAGTGACGCACACACAACCACCATTATGCATGAAGAAGCCAATGCCGGTCATGGGCTGGCGAGTGACATGGCAGAAGAAGGTGCTGCAGTACATGGTGAAGCAGCTGCTGAACATGGTGGAGGTCATGGTGGAGGTCATGGAGACAGTCTGTCACCGGCCAAGTTGAAAGATTTTGGATTCAGGATAATGAACTTTATTGTTCTTCTTATTATCCTTGTAAAATTTGGTGCCAAGCCAATCGCCAATGGACTTGGTGCCCGCCGCAAACAGATCAGAGATGAGATCGAAGATCTTGAGACCAAGAAAGCTGATGCGGAGGCGGCATACAAAGACTTTTCTGCAAAACTTGAGTCCGTTGAAAAAGACGTTGATTCCATCGTTGAGAAAGCAGTGGCTCAGGCAGAAATTGAAAAGGCTAAAATCATTGAAGCTGCTGAAGAATCAGCTGAGGATATCAAACGTTCTGCAGAGATGGCAATTGCCAACGAAGTGACTGCGGCAAAAAGAAGTCTCAAGATTGATGCAACAGAACAGGCGGCAGCTATGGCTGAAGAGTTAATCATTAAGAACCTGACGGCTGACGATCAGGTCAAGATTATCGAAGATTACCTTGATAAAGTAGGAGCCGTCCAGTGAAACAGATAATCTTAGCGAGAAGATATGCCAAGGCACTCTTTGCAGTATGTAAAGAGAACGGCAAATTTGATGAATACAGTGATGCACTTCAGGGGCTGACCGAGGTATTTGCTTCGGATTCCGGTCTGGCTGATGCATTGACAAACCCCCTCTACCCGACGGATGTTCGCGAAAAGGTAATGGAAGGCATTGTTGCCTCCATGGGTGTTGATAAAGTTATGGGTAATTTTCTCAACCTGCTGGTGGAGAAAAAACGTGCTGATGTTCTTCCGGATATCGCAGAAGAATTTCAGATTATGGTTGACGAGGAAAAGAACGTCAGTCATGGCAGCGTGGTCTCGGCAGTAGAGTTGAGTAAAGATCTGCAGGCAAAAGTGCAGGCAACATTAGAAAAGCTTACTGGCAAGAAGGTGGAGCTGACAACCAGTGTAGATCCTTCAATAATTGGTGGTGTAATCGCCAAAGTAGGTGATCTTGAATTGGACGGAAGTATCAGAACACAACTTGCAAGTTTAAAAGATTCCATTAAGGGGAGAGAGTAGAAATGCAAATCAAAGCCGAAGAAATCAGTCAGATTATAAAAGATCAGATTGGTGAGTACGAAACCAGTATTGACCTGAATGAGACCGGTACCGTTATCTCCGTAGGTGATGGTATTGCCCGTATCTACGGAGTCCAGAATTGTATGGCCATGGAACTTCTCGAGTTCCCCGGCGGTATCATGGGACTGGCTCTCAACCTTGAAGAAGACAACGTTGGTTGTGCTGTTCTTGGTTCTGTTACAGGAATTAAAGAGGGTGACCTTGTAAAACGTACCGGAAAAATTGCTGAGGTTCCTGTTGGACCAGAGATGGAAGGTCGCGTGGTTGATGGAATCGGATTCCCCATTGACGGTCAGGGTGATATCAATGCAGCCCTTTCTGCAAAAATTGAAGTTCTTGCCCCAGGCGTTATTGCCCGTAAGGGTGTCCATGAGCCATGTTACACAGGAGCCAAGGCTGTTGATGCCATGACTCCGGTTGGTCGCGGACAGCGTGAGCTTGTTATCGGCGATCGTCAGATCGGTAAAACCGCTCTTTGTGTTGACGCAATCATCGCCCAGAAAGAGACCGACGTCCACTGTATCTACGTTGCTGTTGGTCAGAAAAAATCAACGGTGGCTCTCGTTGTTGAGGCCTTGAGAAAGCACGGTGCCATGGACTACACCACAGTGGTTGCCGCCTGTGCCTCTGATCCTGCTCCCATGCAGTACATCGCGCCATTTGCCGGAACCTCCATGGGTGAGTATTTCCGTGACAACGGACAGCATGCCCTGATCGTTTATGACGATCTGTCAAAACAGGCTGTTGCCTATCGTGAACTCTCACTTCTCCTTCGTCGCCCACCTGGACGTGAAGCGTATCCTGGTGATATTTTCTTTAACCATTCCCGTCTCCTTGAGCGTTCTTCCAAGGTAAATGATGAGCTTGGTGCCGGATCGCTCACAGCACTTCCAATCATTGAGACCCAGGCTGGTGACGTTTCCGCCTTTATTCCCACAAACGTTATTTCCATTACCGATGGTCAGGTTTATCTTGAGCCTAATCTGTTCTTCTCCGGTGTTCGTCCTGCCATTAATGTCGGTCTGTCAGTATCCCGTGTTGGTGGTGCTGCACAGGTTAAAGCCATGAAACAGGTTGCCGGTACTCTTCGTCTGGATCTTGCCCAGTATCGTGAACTGGCTGCATTTGCCGCCTTTGGTTCTGATCTTGATGCGGCAACCCAGGCACAGCTCACCCGTGGTGAGCGTCTGGTTGAAATTCTCAAACAGCCTCAGTATGCACCTCTTACCATGGAGAAACAGGTTACCATTCTTTATGCCGGTGCCAACGGATACCTTGACAGTCTGCCCGTTGAGACCATGAGGGATTATGAGGATGAGATGTTCAGTTATATCGAGTCCAACGATCCTTCTATTTTTGCCGACCTTAAAGAACAACAGGAATTTACTGATGCCATTAAAGGAAAACTGAATACAGCACTTGATGCTTTCGGTGAAACCTTTAAGGCAACCAAGGGTCTCAAATAATAGAGGAGAACGTTTGATATGCCTAGTTTAAAAGACGTTCAAGATAAGATCGTCGGTGTCAAAAAGACATCGCAGATCACATCAGCCATGAATATGGTCGCCTCGGCGAAACTTCGTGGCGCTCAGGAGAAGATGGAAAATTTCCATCCGTATGCTGATAAATTCAACGAAACCATGTCCACCCTTTCGGGCGGCGGGAACACCGATCAGTTTCCCCTGATGGAAGTAAGGGACATGAAGACCGTTGAGCTTGTGGTTATCACATCTGACAGAGGACTTTGCGGCTCTTTTAACGCAAACATTGTTAAACTTGCTGAGCAGAAAATTGCAGAATATGAAGCGGACGGCAAATCAGTCAGCATCGTCTGTGTTGGTAAAAAAGCCAATCAGGGGCTGAAAAAGACCGGCAAGGTTCGCAATCAGTTTCTTGACATAATGTCAGATTTCCAGATGTTTAATGCACGGGAAATTGCTCAGGATGTGGCTACGAACTTCCTGAATGGAACCACGGATAAGGTCGAGGTAATTTACGGACATTTTCAGTCTGTTGCCATACAGAAACCTGTCGCTCAGGATATGCTGCCCATCACTCCCCTGGAGAGTGATGAAGAAACAGAGAAGCAAGCCGTTGGTGATTATATCTATGAACCTTCAACAGAAGAGATCATGGATGTGATGCAGCCCTTGTACCTGAATGTAATTATCTACAATGCAATGCTTCAGGTAGGTGCATCAGAGCATGCAGCCAGAATGACTGCAATGGATAACGCAACTAATGCATGTAAGGATATTGTTAGTGACCTTACCCTTGTCTTCAACAAGGCAAGGCAGGCGGCAGTAACCGGTGAGCTGATGGATATTGTTGGTGGCGCCGAGGCCCTGAAGGGATAATAACCGTACACAAATTTTCTTTATTTATACTTTGAGGAGGGAGATATCCCGATGAGTGATCAAAACGTAGGAAAAATTACACGAGTAATCGGCCCCGTTGTCGATGTTGAATTCGAAGCCGGCAAGCTGCCGAAAATCCTGGATGCACTTTTTGTCAGTAATCCCGGTATCAGCGATGAGGCAGACAATCTTGTTATTGAGGTTGCCCAGCATCTTGGTGATAATGCTGTTCGCTGTATTGCCATGGATGCAACAGATGGTCTGGTGCGCGGCATGGAAGCACGTGACACTGAGCTTCCCATTACCATTCCCGTTGGTGAGGCATCACTTGGACGTATCATGAACGTGGTTGGACGCCCGGTTGACGGTATGGGAGATATCAAGTCTGACAAGAAACTTCCCATCCATCGTGAAGCACCTGAGTTTACTGACCAGGACACCGAGGTTCGTGTTCTTGCAACCGGTATTAAAGTTATCGATCTTCTTGTACCATTCCCAATGGGTGGTAAAATGGGACTGTTCGGTGGTGCTGGTTGTGGTAAGACCGTTATTATGATGGAGATGGTTAACAACATCGCCATGCATCATGGTGGAATTTCAGTATTCTGCGGTGTTGGTGAGCGTACCCGTGAAGGAAATGACCTTTACAACGAGATGAAAGAGTCAGGCGTACTTCCAAAAGCGGCTCTGGTTTATGGTCAGATGACTGAACCTCCTGGAGCCCGTTCACGTGTTGCTCTCACCGGTCTGACCGCTGCTGAGTATTTCCGTGATGAAGAGGGACAGGACGTACTTTTCTTCGTTGATAACATCTTCCGTTTTACCCAGGCTGGTTCTGAGGTTTCCGCCCTTCTCGGACGTATTCCTTCTGCTGTTGGTTATCAGCCTACCCTCGCGACGGATCTTGGTGGACTCCAGGAACGTATTACTTCAACAACCAAAGGATCCATTACAGCTGTACAGTGCGTATACGTACCTGCAGATGACTTGACAGATCCTGCCCCCGCAACCACTTTTGCTCATCTTGACGGAACGGTTGTTCTTTCCCGTCAGATTGCTGAGCTTGGTATCTATCCTGCGGTTGATCCGCTTGATTCAACCTCTCGTATCCTTGATCCCAATGTTGTTGGTCAGGAGCATTACGATGTTGCCCGTGGTGTTCAGATTTCCCTGCAGAAGTACAAAGATCTGCAGGACATCATCGCCATCCTTGGTATGGATGAGCTCTCTGAAGAGGATCAGATCCTGGTTGGACGTGCACGTAAGATCCAGCGTTTCCTCTCTCAGCCCTTCACCGTTGCTGAAGTTTTCACAGGAATGGCTGGTAAATTCGTTGCTGTTGAAGATACCGTTCAGGGATTCAAAGAAATTCTTGAAGGAAAGCACGACGAGATGTCTGAGAACTCAGTCTATATGGTTGGTTCCATTGCTGAAGCCCTTGAGAAAGAAGCGAAGGCTGCAGCATAAGTTAATTGATTCCGGCTCGTTAACTGCCGGATACGTATCTTTCTGAACTGTTCTCCCCGGAAATGGGAATGCAGTTCAGAGGTACAGTCTAGAATACGAGGATATACAATGGCACAACAAATACATTTAGAGGTAGTAACACCTGCCGGTGCTGTGGTTAACGAGGATGTCGACATCGTTAATGCACCTGGTTACGGCGGTGACTTTGGTGTGTTGGCCAATCATGCTCCGTTTCTTTCCACTATTAAAATCGGACTCCTGACCTATGAGCAGGGGAATGACAGGAAAAGTCTGATGATCAGCGGCGGATTTTCCGAAGTCTCCAATAACAAGATTACTTTTCTTGTTGAAAGTGCCGAGGCTGGTAGTGATATCGATGTGGATAGAGCAATGAAGGCCAAAGAGCGGGCTGAAAAACGCCTGGCTCAAGCAGCTGCACAAGATGATAATTTTAATCAGATGAGGGCTGAAGCTGCCCTTCAGCGTGCTCTTGCTCGAATCAAAGCCTCCAAGATTGCCTGATTAAATAATCTGTAGTAGTGTTAAAAGGTCGTCCTTCACGGGACGACCTTTTTTTTTATCTTTTTTGTATCACTAAATTTTATATCATTAATTTATTTTATTGAGGATTGCTTATGAAAGCCAAAGAACGTATGGCAATTGCCAGGCAGATGCCGGTTGAAATGACCCCCGAGGAACGGGTGAAAAACTTTGACGAAATAGTTTCCGGATTCAGTGAGTTCACAGCGATCCTTGAAGCCGAAAGATGTCTGCAGTGCAAAAAACCCACCTGTATACAGGGCTGTCCCATCCATAATAATATCCCCGGCTTTATCGCTCTTCTTCGTGAAAAGAAATTCGAAGAGGCGTACTGGAAGGTTCGGGAAACCTCTTCCATGCCTGCCATCTGTTCCCGTGTCTGTCCCCATGAATTTCAGTGTGAGGGTTCATGTGTACGTGGAAAAGGTAAAGGGCAGTCCGTGTCAATCGGCATGCTCGAACGCTTTCTGGTCGACTGGATGGTTGAAAACAAAAAGCCGCTTCATAATGAATGTGCACTTCCGGGTAAGAAAAAAGTTGCCATCATCGGCTCCGGACCTGCCGGCATGACCGTCGCCTACTGGCTTTCCCACAAAGGCATTCCATGCACCATCTTTGAAGCACTCCCTGTATATGGTGGAATGCTTGCAGTCGGGATTCCAGCCTTTCGTCTTCCCAGAGATATCATTAATGCTGAGTTTGAAGCCTTGAAGAGCTGTGGGGTTACCCTGGAACACGAAGTTGTTATTGGTCGGGATAAAACCATAGAAGACCTCAGAGAGGAAGGCTACGATGCCATTTTCAATGGTGTTGGTGCACATGCTTCCAGAAAACTCGGTCTTGAGAATGAAGAAAGTACCGAGGGTGTTTTGCACGGGGTTGATTATCTGCGCCGTATAAATCTTGGGGAAGATCTGGATCTTGGCAAAAAAGTCGTTGTCGTTGGTGGTGGTAATGTTGCCATTGATGTTGCCCGAACTGCACTTCGCTATGGTTCCGAAGATGTCTTTATTCTCTATCGTCGAAGTCGTGAAGAAATGCCGGCGTCAGTTGCAGAGATCCATCATCTTGAAGAGGAAGGGGTTCGTATTGAATTTCTGGCTGCACCCATTACTATCCACTCGGAAAATGCTAAACTCACAAAAGTTGAATGTGTGCGGATGGAGCTCGGTGAACCCGACGATTCCGGCCGACGCCGTCCTGTGGTTCAGAAGGATTCAAACTTTATGATTGATGCGGATTCCATAATTCCTGCAATCAGTCAAAATGTTGATCACACCGCTGATAAGGGGGTGGATGTGGACCTCATGTCATGGGGAACGTATCATACGGATCCCAAAACGCTGCAGACTTCAGTGGAATATATGTTTGCCGGTGGGGATAATGTACTTGGTCCTCAAACTGCTGCAAAAGCAGTCTACCAGGGAAAAGTGGCTGCGGAATCCATTGAACGCTTCCTGAACGGACAGGATCTTAAAGAGGATCGGGAGTTTCTCTGCGATCAGATAGACTGGTAGAGTGGCAGGGATAAGGCAGTGGTTCTGATCTGGTGGCTGAAACTGACAGCAATTCAGTGAGGTTTGCTGCCTTTATCTGTTTTCTTTACAGACTCGCATGGGTGGATTGAACATACGATTCAATCCCTTTTGCTATCTCCTCTGCGACCACAGAGAGGAATTCGTCCTGATTCAGCAGCGCGGACTCATTGGGGTTGGTGATAAAGCCGATCTCAATGAGGATGGCTGGCATCTCCGCACCGATAAGCACATAAAAAGGTGCCTGTTTGACTCCCAGATTTTTGAAGCCCTTCCCCTGTACATCATTAATTCCGTCGGAAAGAGTATTGTGGACAAATCCGGCGAGACGAGAGGATTCATTAATCTTTGAATTTTTCATGATATCTGAGAGGATATCCTGCAAGTCACTCATCTGGTGAGTGGACGTGGCATTCTCGAAGGCGGCCACACGCATTGCCTCGGCATTGGTGCTGAGATTCAGGTAGTAGGTTTCCAGCCCATGGACCTTCTCAGATGGATGGGCATTGATATGGAGTGAGACAAAGAGATCCGCATCGTTGGTGTTGGCAATCGCCGTTCGTTCTTCCAGCGGGATAAATATATCTGAGTCGCGCGTCAAAATGACTTCCGCCCCCGTCAGCCCCCGCAAACGCGGAGCAACTTTTCTGGCAATCTGAAGGACGATGTCTTTTTCAATAAGTCCGAATGCCGATGCACCCGGATCTTTTCCTCCATGCCCGGGGTCAATCACAATTTTCCGTACCCCGAGTCCCAGTTGCTGTGCTAGTGATATTGCCTCTTTGGGTGCGGGAGGTTCTTCAACAACCGGTACTTCAGTCACCGCGTTTGCCCCCACACTCTTTTTTTTAAAATCTTCCAGGATGATTAATGCAGCCTCCTGCTTTGCGGGATTATTTTCCTTCCCACCAATGGCGGCAGGAGGTTCAGGAAGTGTCTTTGCTGGTGCGACGGATTGGGCAGTCGGTTCGCCACGCACATCTATCACCACCCGAAAGGGATCCGGCAGGGAAAAGATCTTATAACTGGAGATGGACTCTATATCAAGTACCACTCGCACTGTTTCCGGGGTGAACTGGCCCGTTCGGATACGTTTCAGAAGGCCGTCTTCAATGGGGACGGGGGCACGGAATTTAGGATCGATATAGGATTCCTGAAAATCGAGGTACAGACGTCGCGGGTGGTTTCCATCTTTTTCAAGTAGTGTTTCCCGGTATGTTACGGGACCTGAGGCATTAATGACAACGCGGGTGTAGTTATTGGATGACCAGTACTTAACGGGCAGGACATTGGTCAGGTTCTCAAGATATGTCCGCCTGAGCATTGCTGCAGGGAGCGGGATATTGTGCTCCTTGGAAAGTTTTTTCAAACTTTCTGCAGCATTTGCATACATATCACCGTTTCGGTGGTCTGAAATGATACGATTGAATGCTTCGGCTGCCCTTTGTGGGTCATTTTTTTTATTTAAATAGAGGGTACCCGCGGCATAGAGGGCATCATCTGCCAGGTTGTTATCAGGGAAAAGTGCGGCAACATCGTGGTAATAAGAGATCGATTCCTGCAGATCCACCTGATTATTAAATCGTCGATACATTTTCAGGTACATCTTGCCAAGCATGTAGAGGCTGGGGGCAGCATAATCTGATTTGGGACCGGAAAGATAAATCTTTCTGAAATTACCCACTCCCCGCATCCAGTTTTCACGGTTTTTCCCAAGTGTTGTATTAGTCTGCAGTTCGTTGTAATAAAACTTTGCCTGCTGGTATTGCTTTTTGGTGGAAAGCGTATTCCGGGAAATATTATCCTGTCCGGTTGCAGAAGCGGGAAGGGAACAGAAGAGCGTTAGGAGAAGGAAAGAGAAGAGAGAGGTATAAAAAAAACGATGCATGTTTTCTATGGGATTTATGCAGGACTTTTCAGTTCCGACTCTTTCGGGAAAGTGGCTGGGGGAAATAGTTTTTGCTCCTCTTTGATCCTGATATTCGGATCCATAAGGCTGTACGAGAATAGCCTTTTACCCAGACTTTTTGGTGTTTCCAAAATATTCTCCTCAGTATATCAACGAGATGCTTGCGGTAAGGTTTTGAAAATGCCTGGGTTTTAAACGAAATGCCTATTCTCGGGCAGACCCCTGGGTCGTAAAACCGTTCAGCCGGAAAAAGCTGCAGTACAAGAACAGGTAAAGATAAAGCTGACCCCGGGTGGCAACTGGCAAAACAGTTGTGAAAACTATACCTAAAAGATGCGAAGATGGCAAAAGAAAAGGTAACTATTCAGAGCACCTCATCTTCGCCCATTCTAACCTTCTCGAGTAACAGCAGTACGCTTCGAAGGCAAGAATGAACAAACCTAAGGCACTAACACCGGTAATGAATGGTAAGCCGGCATAAGTACCTTATCAGAAATTTTCTTATGGAAAAAACAAGAAAATTATCTGTAAGGTACTAATTGAGCAGATTCATAAGCTCGTAGAGAACGTCGAGAGCTTGACGTGGAGTGAGATCGTCAGCGTTGACTTTTTTCAGGTATTTGTGAACGGGATCATTGTCCGGTACCGGAAAAAGCTGCAGCTGATTCGGATGTACTTTCCGCTTGCGTTTTTTCGCCTTCGTATTTTGGGCAATGGTCGGGATGCCGTCCTGATTCAGCTCACCTTTTTCAATATTTTTAAGAATCTCCCCTGCCCGTTTCACAACACGGTCGGGGACGCCGGCAAGGGCTGCAACCTGAATGCCGTATGATCTGTTTGTACCGCCCTTTACCAGTTTGTGGAGAAAGATGATGGTGTCGTTCCACTCTCTTACAGCGATGGAGTAGTTACGTACCCGATCTTCGGTGAGGGCGAGCTCGGTGAGTTCGTGGTAATGGGTGGCAAAGAGGGTCTTTACGCCTTTATTATTTTTCCGGACAAGGTCTTCAGCAACAGCCCAGGCTATGGAAAGTCCGTCAAAGGTGGAGGTACCCCGTCCGATCTCATCGAGTATAACCAGACTTTTCTCGGTGGCATTATTGAGAATATTTGCGGTTTCGTTCATCTCCACCATAAAGGTGGACTGTCCCCGGCGCAGATCATCCATCGCTCCCACCCGGGTGAAGATTCTATCCACAACTCCTATGACTGCGGAGTCTGCAGGGACAAAGGACCCCATCTGAGCCATCAGTACAATAAGGGCGGTCTGACGCAGGATGGTGGATTTGCCTGCCATATTCGGACCTGTAATAATCAGCACTTCATCACTTCTCTGGTTGAGATGCACATCGTTTGGCACAAACTTGCCGCCGGGCAGCGAACGTTCGATAACCGGATGCCTGCCCTCCACAATGCTGATCTCTTCCTCTTCATTGACCACAGGTTTTTTGTAGCGGTAGATATGGGCTGTTTCGGCGAGACAGACCAGGAAGTCTGTTTGGGCGAGGAGATGGGCACTCTGCAGCAGGCGGGAGCTTTCGGCTGCGAGCTGTTTCCTGATTGTGGTGAACAGCTGATATTCCAGTTCCAGCCGCCGTTCCTGGGCACCCAGGACCTTACTCTCAAATTCTTTCAGTTCCGGAGTAATAAATCGTTCGGCGTTTACCAGGGTCTGCTTACGAATATACGATTCGGGAACCTTGTCTGAATGGAGTTTGCTGACCTCAATAAAGTACCCGAAGACCTTGTTGAATCCGACTTTCAGCTTGCTTATGCCGGATGCTGCCCGTTCCTTTGCCTCGAGCTCAAGAATCAGCTGTTTTCCGTCACGCTGAATATGTACCAGTTCATCCAGTTCCTCGTTGTACCCTTCTTTAATCAGCAGTCCGTCACGCAGAGTGACCGGTGCATCGTCATGGATGGCTTCTTCAATAAGTTGGCGGAGATCGTCCAGGGTGTCAAGGGCATCGCCGATGGAATGAATTCTTGGCGTATCGCATTGGAGCAGCAGTTTTTTGATATCGGGAAGCTTGGCAAGGGACTGTTTCAGGGCAAGCATGTCCCGCCCGTTGCCGTTCCCGAGCACCATACGACTGTTGAGTCGTTCCACATCGTAGACAGATGTGAGCTGTTCTCTGAAATCTGCCCGGATGCTTGTGTGCTCATGAAGAAACTGGACCGCGGCAAGACGGGCATTGATACGCGTTACATCCTGCAGGGGAAAGAGTATTTCCTGTTTCAGCAGTCTCGCACCCATGGGGGTGCAGGTCTGATCCAGTACCGAGAGGAGGGAGCCTTCCCGTTTTGAGCCGATGATGGTCTGGGTCAGTTCCAGGTTGCGTCTGGAGGAGTCGTCAATCTGCAGAATCAGCTCAAGATCGATGGGAGTGAGCCGTTCAATGTGGTCGATGGTGGTTTTTTGGGTTTCCAGGATATAATCGAGAAGAACACCTGCGGCGACTGTCCCTTCTGTAAAGGCAGCACAGCCGAATCCGGCAAGATTACTCACCTGAAAATGATCTGTGAGCAGTCCTTCACAGGTGGTGAGATGAAACATGGCAGCTGGACGCTCGGTAATGCAGAGTCCAGGCAGCAGTGTTTCTGCAGTGTTCACAAGTTCGGTGAGCTGTTCTGTGTCTTCTGCGTTTATCAGTAATTCGGCAGGAGTCATGCGGGTGAGCTGGTCGAGCACGCTGTCTGCCTGCAGCGATTCATCGCTGAACTCTCCAAGGAGGAAAGAGCCGGTGGAGAGATCAAGAAAACTGACACCGAAGAGCTGCACCCCTTTTTTCTCTGTGCGGGAGATGGCGGCGACGTAGAGGTTGTCTTTTTCATCAAGGATCTGATTATCGGTGACCACACCGGGAGAGATAACCCGGACAACCTCCCGGCGGACGATGCCTTTTGTCGCAGCTGGATCTTCGGTTTGTTCGCAAATGGCAACCCGTTGTCCGGCCTTGACAAGTTTGGCGAGATAGCCTGTGGCAGCGTGATAAGGGATTCCGCACATGGGAACCCTGTTGGCGTCGTTTTTACTGTTACGGGAAGTGAGGGTGATGCCGAGTATCTTTGATGCCTTGTGGGCATCATCAAAAAACATTTCATAAAAATCACCCATTCTGTAAAAAAGAATGGCGTTTTCATGGTCTTCTTTTATCTCAAGATACTGCTGGAGCATTGGGGTGACTTTTGTGATCTTTGCCATCTGTCAGGCGTCCTCGGTGGCTGAAATCTTCTGAAATGCGGGCAGCAGTCTGTCGTAGGTGACGAGCAGGTGTTCGGGAATACTGCGGATCTCCGCGAGGACAGTCATAAAATTATGGTCGCCATCCCATCTGGGAACAATGTGAAAATGGAGATGATCGGCTATGCCGGCACCTGCTGTCTCGCCGAGGTTGCAGCCCACGTTAAACCCGTCTGGATGCAGTTTTTTTTCGAGAATGGCAGTGGCAGTGGAGAGCATGGTCATTAGCGCAGCACGTTCATCGGCCAGCAGATCGGTGAGGGAGGGGATGTGACGAACAGGTGCCACCAGCAGGTGTCCGTTGGTATAGGGAAAACGGTTGAGAAGAACAAGGGTATGGCGATCACGATACAGGAGTAGGAACTCCCTGTCGGCTGACGATGCTCCGGGCGGCTCAAACAGGCAGCCTTTCACTTTTTCTGCAGTTCCCTGCACATGTTCCATGCGCCAGGGTGTCCAGAGTGTTTTCATCGGCTGTCTGCTCCAAGCTGATAAAGCTCTGCCGATATGTTATTTGAGTCAATTATCATAATTGCATAGGTCCCTGCTGCGCCATAACGACCGGTTCCTGTGAATGAGCCGGGATTGATAAACAGTGTCTTTGCCAGCCGGTGACAAACCGGGATATGGGTATGTCCGTATACAATGCAGTCGGCAGTGGGGAACAGATCCCACATTCTGTCTTCAATGGTGTGTCTGGGGCCGTTTGCTCCATGACAAAGACCAATGGAGAAGTTACCGAGCTTGATGGTTTTCTCCATGGGCAGCTGTTGCTGCGCAGAAGAGGAACACATGTTTCCATGCACTGCGTGGACTTCCTTATCGCCAAAGGCCTCGAGGATGGAGAAATCGGTAAGGTCTCCTGCATGGAGGATCACAGAACAGTCACGGAAGGTCTTCTGTACCTGTCTGCGAAATCGGCTGTCCGGACTATTCAGGTGAGTATCTGAGAGGATACCGACACGAATCATTGGTAAATACTCCGCTGGTGAAAAGAATAATAAGAAGAGCAGGTGTCATGTGCCTGCCGGATTTATATGCAGTTTTCCATTATAGCTGGAACCAGTGGACTAACCCACCTTTTTCTCTTCTCTGAAATGGAAATTTGCAATAACAGCAGACTTTTGTGGACAAGATGATGAATATATCTTACTGTTTTTCTACCTGTTGAGCCGACATGATACGTTGAAAAATAAAGAGGAGTAAAAGAACCGATGGCTGAAAATAAAAACACACAGGCAGAAGCTGAAATCCTGGATGAGGGGGTCATGCAGTCAGATATTGCCATCCCCAATCAGATGCTGCCCAAGCATCTGTACCTGATTCCCATCAGCAGCCGTCCTTTCTTCCCCGGACAGGTGCAGCCCATTGTACTCGGGGGTGAGTACTGGACTGAAACAATACAAAAAATAGGGGAGACAGAACAGAAAGTGGTGGGTCTTGTCTATACTGGAAATGTTCCTGCGCAGGAAACTGTGATCGATGATTTTTCTCAGGTGGGCTGCGTGGGAAAGGTGATGAAGCCGACAGTGCAGGAGACCAATATCCATTTTATCTGCCAGGGGCTGCAGCGGTTTCGAATCAGCAAATGGCTGAGTAAAAAAGTCCCGTATCTGGTTGAGGTGGAGTATCCATCCGAAGAGGCTCTGACCATTGGTGCCGATGACACCGAAACGCGTGCCTATGCCCTTTCCATTATCTCTGCTGTGAAAGAATTGGTGCTGGCCAATCCACTGCATGGTGAAGAACTGAAAAATGCTCTGCAGTATTTTTCACCCAATGAACCTTCCCCCTTGACGGATTTTGCGGCAACACTGACCACCGCTGCAGGAGATGAACTGCAGCAGGTACTCGAGACCCTGCCGGTGCTCGAACGGATGCAGCGTGTTTTTCCTCTGCTCCACAAAGAGGTACAGATTAATAAACTTCATGGTGAGATCAGTAAGGATGTAAACAGCAAAATCAACAAGCGTCAGCGTAAATTCTTCTTGCGTGAGCAGCTGAAACTTATCCAGAAGGAGCTTGGAATCACCAAGGATGACCGCAGCGCCGACGTGGAAGAGTTTGAAGAACGGATGAAAGGGCTTCATCCCCCGGAGGCGGTGGCAGATCGCATCGACGAGGAGCTGAAAAAACTCAGTTTCCTGGAGAAGGGTTCACAGGAGTACTCTGTGACACGAAACTATCTTGATTGGATGAGTTCCCTTCCCTGGGGGGTCTTCTCAAAAGATAAACTGGGGATTAAAAAGGCAAGAAAGATACTGGACAGGGATCACGAAGGTCTTGAAGATGTGAAAGACCGAATCATTGAGTTTCTGGCAGTGGGTGCCTATAAAAAAGAGATTGCCGGTTCCATCATGCTTCTTGTCGGTCCTCCAGGAGTGGGGAAAACTTCCATTGGACGTTCTGTTGCCGAAGCTCTTGGGCGGAAATTTTACCGCTTCAGTCTTGGCGGCATGCGTGACGAAGCAGAGATCAAAGGACACCGGAGGACGTATATCGGTGCCATGCCGGGAAAATTTGTACAGGCCTTAAAAGAGGTGAAGACAGCAAATCCCGTTATTATGCTGGATGAAATTGACAAAATTGGAGCCTCATTTCGAGGCGATCCCGCTTCTGCACTGCTCGAAGTACTCGATCCCGAACAGAACAGTGATTTTCTTGATCATTATCTGGATTTACGGGTTGATCTGTCAAAAGTTCTCTTTATCTGTACGGCAAATCAGCTCGACACCATCCCCGGTCCGCTCCTTGACCGTATGGAGATGATTCGTCTTTCCGGTTATATTACCGAAGAGAAGATGGCCATCGCCAAAAAACATCTCTGGCCGAGGGCGTTGAAACAGGCAGGATTGAAAAAGAAACAGCTGAAACTGAGTGACGCCGCCATGCGCAAACTGATCGAGGGCTATGCCCGGGAGTCAGGTGTGCGGAAGACTGAAAAACAGCTTCTGAAGATTGTACGCAAGGTGGTGGTTCAGCTCCTTGAAGATCCCAAACGGAAACTCTCCATATCCACCAAAAATATGGAAGAGTATCTGGGACGACCGTTTTTTAAACAGGAGTCTCTGCTTTCGGGTGTGGGTGTGATCACCGGACTTGCCTGGACAGCCCTTGGCGGAGTGACTCTTTCCGTTGAGGCAACTGCTGTTCCCGGGAAACGTTCCGGGTTCAAACAGACCGGACAACTTGGTGATGTAATGCGGGAATCGGCAGAAATTGCTTACAGCTATTTGTTGTCAAATGCGGTACGTTTCGGGGTGGAAGAGGATTTCTTCAAAAATCATTTTATCCATCTCCATGTCCCGGAGGGAGCAACGCCCAAAGATGGTCCCAGTGCCGGGATAACCATGACTTCTGCCCTCCTCAGTCTGGGTTTGAGAAAACGGGTGAAGCGCGATATTGCCATGACCGGAGAAATTACACTCACCGGCAAGGTGCTGCCTGTTGGCGGAATCAAGGAGAAAGTGATTGCTGCCAAACGAAACGGGATTACCGAACTGATCCTTCCTGAGAGCAACAGAGGAGATGTGGAGGATCTGCCGGGTCATATCAAAAAGGGGCTGGATATTCATTTTGCCGGGAAATATGATCAGGTTGTGAAACATCTCGGAGTGTAGGTGTGAGGACGGAAACTAAAAAGAAACTTCTGCTGCTTCCTTTTGCCCTCCTTATTTACATTCTGGCGCAGAGCGGCAGTGATTCCATCTCCCAGCCGTCTTCAGAAATTGCAGGAGATACTGTTTTGCAGGAGGCGTATAACGGGAAGGAGAGTGACCTGCAGATACGGGGGCAGGGCGTTGTGGTCAAGGTTCTGCCCGATGACAATAAAGGACTCAGGCATCAGAAATTTATTCTCCGCATCAGCCCGGAACAGACCGTGCTTGTCGCCCACAATATTGATATCGCCAAACGGATCGATGGTCTGAAAGTGGGGGATAGTGTGGAATTTTACGGTGAATACGAATGGACGCCTCAGGGTGGTGTGATCCATTGGACTCACTTTGATCCTGATGGTCGGCATATCCATGGTTGGCTACGCCATAAGGGGATGACTTACCAGTGATCAGGGATTTTTTTCGTAGAAGAGTCGTGCAGAACACCAGCTATTCGTTAAAGGGGTTGCTGGCAACCTTTCGCTATGAGGAGGCATTCCGGATTGAGACCCTTGCCGCTATCTTTCTTTTGCCCCTTGGTTTGTATCTCGGCAACACGTCGACGGAAAAGGTGCTTCTTGCCGGCAGTGTACTTGTTGTCCTTATCGTGGAAATTCTAAACTCTGCCATCGAAAACGTGGTAGACAGGTTCGGCACTGAACGTCACTCGCTTGCCGGTCGTGCCAAAGATCAGGGTTCTGCTGCTGTCCTTTTATCTCTTCTGTTACTGCTCCTTGTTTGGGGGCTTCTCTTGTTTTTTTGATTACCTTTCCTGTATACTGAAACGGTATCTTCACCACACTCCCTTAACCATAAGGTACCGATGAAGCAGATTTTGTTAGCAGAAGATAGTTTCATGTTTGGGAAATTGACCAAGAAAAAGATTGAAGCTGAATTCGATCTGCCAGTGTTTTGGGCAAAAACACTGGCAGAGACGGTCCGTCTGCTCAATGCACCCGACAGTAATTTTTCCATGGCACTCCTTGATTTTTATCTTCCCGATGCTCCCCATGGAGAGGTGATTGATGAGGTGGTCAGGAAGGGAATCTCAACACTGGTTTTTACCAGTAATATGTCCAATGAGGTGCGAGAGGAGGTCTGGAGAAAAAAGGTCGCCGATTATATATTGAAGGATGATCCAAACAGTCTGGAGTATATTATCCGGGCGATGCATCGGCTGGATAAAAACTGTGAATCTCTTATTCTCGTTGTTGACGATTCCAGCACCTATCGTAATATCATTGCAGAACTGCTCTATATTCATAAGTACCGAGTGGTAACGGCGAAGAGTGGAAGCAGTGCTTTACAGATTCTCAGCAAGCATCCGGAAATTCAGATGGTAATTACTGATTTTAATATGCCGGAGATGGATGGCTGTCTCCTGTGCCAGAAAATTAGGCAGGAGCATAAGCATGAAGATCTGGCAATTATCGGTATTTCTTCAGAGAACGACAGAAATATCGGTGCACGTTTTATCAAAAATGGTGCAAATGATTTCATTGTTAAGCAGTCCCCTATTGTGGAAGAATTTTATTGTCGGATTCACCAGTGTCTCGATAATATTCAGATGATTCAGAGGAGCAAAGAGGCTGCGGTTAAAGATTTTCTTACCGGACTGTATAACCGCCGCTACTTTTTTTCACGCGGGTTCCACCTTGTTGGCAAGTTCTCAACGTGAGCAGAGTAAACTTGTCTGTGCCATGGTGGATATCGATCTTTTTAAACAGGTGAATGATACCCATGGACATGATGTGGGAGACCGGGTTATCTGCCGGGTAGCTGATCTGATTCAGGGGCGGATGCGGGCAACGGACATCGTGGCACGTGTTGGTGGTGAAGAATTTTGTGTCCTTGCGGTGAATATGGAGAGCCACGATGCTCAGCTGGTCTTTGATGAGCTGCGGCAGGAAATAGCCGATGACGCCATTGCGTATGGAAGCGATGGGGAAAGTCTGCACGTCTCTGTGAGTATCGGTGTTTGTACAGAGACATCGGGAAGCCTCGAAGAGATGATGAAGAAGGCAGATGCTCTGCTCTATAAGGCAAAGGATTCCGGGCGTAACTGTGTGAAGTTGAAGTGAGGAGCTGTTGATTTGTTTCTCAGCAACCGTTACGGCTTGATTGTTTTTTTGCCCTGCGGGCAGTCCGGATACAGTGGCTGTCGTAGATGTCTTCTGCCAGTTGTTCAATCTTTTCTGCTGATTCCAGGCTGTTGATGTCTGCTTTGTTCAGTCTGCTGATGCCGTTGCGGGCTCCCCAGATCGCACCTGCCATGGCTCCTATGGTGTCCGTGTCTCCCGAACATCCCTGTATAAACCTGAGCATATCTGCAAATGGCTGATTGATGAAACGGCAGGCGATGTAGATTGCCGTCACACACGAATCAACTGCGGCAATTCCGTTCCCGAGTTCCCGGGCAACTGTTGTGCTTTCCGGCTGTTCCCCGGCTTTCAGCCATATTCTGCAGGTCTGCAAGCGTTTTTGATAGGGCTCTGCCCGGGCGTGATCGGCGAGGCTGCTGTGGAATTGAGCAAAGTTCATTTGAGAAAGGGCAAATGACGTTGCCGCCGCAATAAGCTGTGCTCCTTCTATTGCCAGAGGATTGGCGTGGGTGATTTCGGAAACATTTTGGACAGCCGTCTTGCGTTTTTCGGGCTTGTCGTGAAAATACAGTGCCACAGGTGAAACCCGCATGGCGGCACCGTTGCCGTAGGAACCGTCTGGATAGGCGGCACGGTTCACGCTATGCCAGGCAGCACCTCTGCGAATCTTTTTCAACATCTTTGCTGCCCCGGCACCATAGCCTCTGGACCACTTGTAGCCGGCGGCAAAGGTCTTGGCAAGATGCTCCTGATTGATTCCGTTTTGGGTACATAGGGATTGCGCAACATCCATTGTCATCTGCGTGTCGTCGGTATAACGCTTTTTACCGAAAAATGTGTGACCGATAATCCGCCACACCAGCCTCTCCTGCCATCCGCCTTCATAGGGGGCACAGAGAGCATCTCCCAGTGCAGAAGCAAGAAGACAGCCTGTGAAAAATTTTTTGTTTATCATGTTTATCCTTTAAAAAGTAATGAAACAATTGTGAGTAGAGTAATGTAGTGGAGACTCACAACAACGCCGTCGGAAAACCAGGAGGGAAGGGATGCAGCTGTTTGTTCTTTCATATTCTTTTGCCTGGGGAAAAAAGTTTTATGCACCCTCTTGCCCCATTTATGGGTTGCCAAAGGGATGGTTCAGTGGCTATAATGGCAGGTTTTAGTACCTTACAGATAATTTGTGCAAGAAAATTATTTGTAAGCTGCGTATCCCCCTCAAGGGGAGAAAAAAGTACATGATTGCCACTGAAGCTCAGGTAAGTGTAAAATGGAGCTCCTACATCAAATCCGGATTGATTGTGCTTTTGATGGTAATCACTGAGAAGTATGTTGTGTTTCACACGATACAGCCTCCCGAAGCGTTGGGATTTGATGGAGAAAAATTATGTTAGCAGCATCTGATTTACGTAAAGGACTCAAAATTCAGATTGATGGGCAGCCCTATATTATCACCCATTTTGAGTTTTCCAAACCTGGCAAGGGACAGTCGCTTTATCGCTGTAAAATGCGCAATATGATCACCGGCAATCAGTTTACCCAGACGTATCGCTCCAATGAAAAATTTGAAAAACCCGCCCTCGAAGAGCGGAAGATGCAGTATCTGTATAATCAGGGTGATGAGTTCCACTTTATGGATACCGAGAACTATGAGCAGACCTTTATTACCAGAGAACAGCTGGGCGACAATGTTCGTTTTCTGCAGGATAATATGGAGCTTGACGTCCTCTTTTTTGATGATAAACCCATTGACGTCACTCTGCCCATATTTGTAAACCTTCTGGTGACAGTGGCAGAGCCATGGGTAAAGGGTGACACCTCCGGTAATGATACCAAACCGGTCACCGTGGAAACCGGGTATGAGCTGCAGGTACCTCCCTTTGTTGTGGAAGGGGAAAAAATCCAGATAGACACCCGTACCGGCGCGTATGTGACCCGGGTAAAAGAGTAATCCCCCTCCCATGCTGGATCCAAAAAGGCTGCAGCAGCGTGCAGCCTTTTTTCGGGCAATCCGCTCTTTTTTCCATGGGCAGGGTTTTCTGGAAGTAGACACCCCCATCCGGCAGCCACTGCTGATTCCCGAACACAATATTCTTCCCGTTCCCTCCGGCACACACTCTCTTCAGACTTCGCCCGAACTCTACATGAAACGCTTACTTGGCGGCGGCTGTGAACGAATCTTCCAGATTTGCCCCTGTTTTCGTAAAGAGGAACGCGGTCGCCTGCATCTGGAAGAGTTCATGATGCTGGAATGGTACCGGCGTGATGCAGATTACCTGCAGTTGATGCAGGATTGTGAAGAGCTTGTAAGGGCAGTCTGCTCCGATTTGGGGAGTGCAGGGTTCCCGGTATCTCCGGCAGGAGAGTGGGAACGGCTCACCGTTCGTGAGGCTTTTCGCCGATATGCATCCCTGTCCGTTGAAGAGGCATTACGGACAGAGATGTTTGATCTGCAGCTGGTGGAAGAGGTTGAGCCGCATCTTGGACAGAAAAAACCGACCTTTCTCTACGAGTATCCCATTCAGCTTGCCTCCCTTGCCCGTCCGAAAAAAGAGGATCCCCAGCTTGCTGAACGCTTTGAGCTCTACGTGGCGGGCATTGAAATTGCCAATGGCTTCTCGGAACTCACCGATCCGGTGGCGCAGCGGGCCCGTTTTGAGGAAGAGTATGCACTGATGGATGAGGAACGGGCAGGGAACAGGAAAATGCCGGAGCAGTTTCTCGCAGCCCTGGAACGGATAGACAGTGCCGCAGGCATTGCCCTGGGGCTTGATCGTCTTTTTATGCTCATTGCCGGTGAAACAGATGTGAACAGGGTTGTTACATTTCCGGCAGCTGGACTTGACCGGTAAAACTGGTTTAGCCTTTGGCGATGGTTCTCTCCAGGGTTTCGGCAAGCACCTGAACCTGATACGGTTTGACAAGAACGTCGCAGAAACCGTAGTCTGCGGGGGATGAGATGATGGGTGAGGTGGCGTACCCGCTGGAGACAATAAGCTTTGCCTGCGGGTCTATTCTGAGAATGGCAGCGGCTGTTTCTTCACCGCCCATCCCGCCAGGAATGGTGATATCGAGAATCGCGGCATGAAAGGGATTGCCGTCTTTCATGGCCTGTTCATAGCTTGTCACTGCTTCTTTCCCACTGCTGACAATTGTTGCAGCATAGCCGAGGGCAATGAGAATCTCCTGACACATTTTCAGGACGATATCCTCATCATCCATAACCAGAATCTTTCCCTTGACCGGTTGCCCGGGACCTTCAGATGTTTCCTCCTGTTCGCTTGAGGCAGGGAGCATGATGGTGAAAGTCGATCCTTTTCCTTTTTCTGATTGAACTTCGATGGAACCGTTATGCTTGGTAACAATGGAGTGGACTATGGCAAGACCAAGCCCTGTCCCCTTTTCGCTGTTCATCCCCTTTGTAGTAAAATAGGGATCAAAGATGTTGCCGATATGTTCTGCGGAAATCCCGGCTCCGTAGTCCCGTATCTGAATCTTCAGGTATGTGCCGGCACGCAGTTTGGCGCTTCCGGGATGGTGGACATTTTCACTGCTGATGTCGATGGTTCCGCCCCGGGGCATAGCTTGTTGGGCATTGATCAGCAGGTTTTGCAGAACCTGATGAATCTGGTTGCTGTCGCAGGTGGCGGGCCAGAGGTCGTCGGCAAAGGAGAATTTACAGTCCACATTTGAGCCGCGCAGGGAAAAACGGCAGCATTCCTCCATCACGTTCTTAAGCTGCACCGTTTGTGTCACCGGTGCTCCGCCCTGGGCAAAGGTGAGGAGCTGCTGGGTCAGATTCTGGGCAAGGAGGCAGGCATTGGAGGCTTCCTCCAGGAGCGGAGTGACTTTTTCATCACCTTTCAGGTAATAGTTGGAAAGATCGATGTTTCCGAGGATTGCCGCCAGCAGATTGTTGAAATCATGGGCAATGCCTCCTGCAAGTACTCCTACGGAGGCAAGTTTTTTGGTTTTTATCTTTTCCTCCTCCAGTCGTTTTGCCTGGGTGATATCATGGAAGTACCAGATTCTCGCAAGGTGTTGCTGCTGGCTGTCGTAGAGTGGTGCCGAGTAGCGGTCGAAGATACGACCGTCTTTCAGGTGGAGCGTGTCCTGACTGATCTCCTCCGGATGGTCGTAGAGAAACTGCACCCGGCTGATGAACGCTTCCGGGTCTATGAGCTGGTCGAGAACCGTCTTGATCTGGATCTCATCATCCTGCAGTGCTGCAATCTCGGGGCGGATTGACCACATGGTGTGAAAACGGCTGTTGGTCAGGAGGATCTTGTTTGTATGAGAGACCACCAGGATGCCGTCACGTGTGGTTTCGAGTTGACTTTGCAGGACCGAGTCACTGAACAGGATTCTTTTGCGTTCCAGCTCAATGTATTTACTGATATCGCGAATGATTGCCCCGATATATGTTCCATTTTCGGTGGGGACGGTGAAGCCGCGGACTTCAACATCGATGTAGGTGCCGTCTTTTTTTTGCAGTCGGACGGGGCGGGCAGGCGGGGGAGTGTTCTTTGCCGCCTGTGCCATATCTGCGGTTATGGTGTCCAGATCCTCCGGATGAATCAGTGCTGCTGAGGGGGTGAGATAGAGCTCCTCCCGGGTATAGCCCAAAAGATGTTCACTGGCAGGGTTTGCATATATTATCTCTCCCTGTTCATTGTTCAGGTGAATGATGTCCGTGCTGGTGTCGCTGAGAGTTTTGAAAAAAATATCAAACTGTGCGGATTCTGATTGTCTGGACATTGACTATTGTACTCTGAGTGAATGATAGTGGAAAAAAGAGTGTGTGACGAATCCTATCAAAATGCTTTTCTGATAGCCATTAAATTCTTTTTCTTTTGTGATGCATTTTGCTGTTGCCCCCTGAGTTGTCACAGAGAAAGCAGGGAGGTTATGAATTGTTTTGACACACTGTGTTATAATATGATAGGTATTATTAGAGTTGTACTTATTGCCCTTTTCACGGGGAAAAGGGTGTATCTCAGTAAAGGAGAATTGACCATGGATGCAAAGGAACTGAAAAAGATCCTTGCCGGAATCGGGGTCGTCGGTCTGCTTGCAGGCGGCGGTGTTGCCATTCCGGGTAGTGCCGGGGCCAGCGGTTGAGGCGGAAATAAAAGCGACGCAGGTAGCGTTGCAGATAAAGCCGTAGATGAAGCCGCTGGTATGGCAAAAGAACATGTCGGTATGGGTGGTGCAGCCGATGAGCACATTGATAAAGCTGCAGATAAAGTAAAGACGCAGATGCATAAAAAAGATGCAGAGCCTGCGGGCAGCGGCTGAGGCGGCAGTAAACACGACGCAGGTAGCGTCGACGATGCCAAGAAAGCAGCTCCTAAGAAAAGTGGCTGAAGTGGTTGATACTTAAGTGCGGTCGCACTTATTGTTTGTATAAAAGGGTGGTCCTGGCAGTTGTCAGGGGCGCCCTTTTTTTTTGTTCTTTTTTCGGGTGTGGCGAGGGCGGGAATGTCTGTGCCCTTTGTTCTGTTGCAGCTGTTGCTCCAGAATACGCCGCTGTCTCATGCGTTGAGACTGGTTGCGGGCAACATAAATGGGCTGTCCGTTGTCCCGGTCAAGACCCGTGACATACATGGCGGTGGCAAGGGTTCCCGGGGTTGGGGTGAAGTCCTGAAACTGTCTGAGTTCGAGATTCAGAGTGGTAAGACTGTTGACCAGGCTTTTTGTGTGTTCCTCACGGCATCCCGGATGGGAGGAGATAATATAGGGTGTGAACTGAATGGATTTTTGCAGTTCACGGGCAAATTTTCGTCCAAGCCTCAGGAATTTTACCAGCTCTTCGTGGGATTCCTTGTGCATCAGCCTGAGTACCTCCGGGGCAGTGTGTTCCGGAGCAATTTTCAGGGCACCGGGCGTGTGTCGGCGGATGATCTCCTTATACAGTTTCGGGGTTCTGCTGAGAAGCTCCATCCGCAGTCCGGAGGAAATAAAGAGGTGGCGGATTTTGGGGATGCTGATGATCTTGTTGAAAACAGAGAGGACTTTGCCTTCGTCAGTCTGCAGGTTATGGCAGACTTTTGGAAAGAGGCAGTCGTGGCGTTTACAGGAGCCGATTTTGCACGTGACCCCGAACAGGTTGGCAGTAGGACCACCGAGATCGCTGATACTGCCGCTGAAGTTTTTCATTTCACTCACAAGTTGTGCTTCTCTGACAAGAGAGTCACTGCTGCGGCTGGTGATTGCCGGTCCCTGATGCCGTGTTATGGCACAAAACGAACAGTTTCCGCAGCAGCCCCGAACACTTGTGAGTGAGTGTTGAATCATTCGCGCAGCTGGAACATTTGCAAAGGCGGGATGTTCCATGCGGCTGAAGGGAAGCTCGTAGAGAGCGTCCATTTCTTCAGTGTTGAGGACAGGTGGCTGAGGATACTGTACGATCCAGGCACTTTTCTGCTTCTGGATAAGCAGGGTGTCGGAAAAGCTTCTCGCCTGTTTATCCACTTCCTGTTCGGCGAGAAGAAAGGAATCACCGGTTTTGGCAATATCCTCCCAGGAAGGAAGGAGGAGGGACGCCTGCTGCGTTGTATTTTGAAAGTCGGTAAATTCCCTGTCGCTGAATCGCTGGCAGGTGCCGGGAATCCCGGACAGGGATTTATTTTGCCTCAGGCGTTTAGCAATCTGGAGAACAGCCCTTTCTCCCATCCCGTAGACGAGGAGGTCTGCCTTGGCATCACTGAGAAATGAGCCGCGCAGCTTTCCCTGTTTGTAGTCGTAATGCACAAAACGCCGCAGTGATGCCTCAACACCGCCGAGGATAACCGGCACATCTTTGTAGGCGGATCTGGCAAGGTTCGTATATATAAGGGATGCCCGATCCGGTCGACGCCGCTGCAGTTTCTCCCGCTTATTGCCCCGGTAAGGATTGCCGTCAGGTGAGTATGAATCCTTTTCCCGAACCTTGCCGTTGCCGGTGTAGTTGGCAACGATGGAGTCGAGGTTGCCGCCGCTGATCCCGAAAAACAGACGTGGCCTGCCGAACTGTTTAAAGTCGATGTTGCTGTCGTAGCGGGGTTGGGCAAGTATCGCCACCCGATATCCTCTGCTTTCCAGCAGACGTCCGATGAGAGCAATTCCGAATGAGGGGTGGTCGACGTATGCGTCACCGGTGACCAGAATGATGTCCACTTCCTGCCAGTTTCTGGCAAGGCATTCTTTTTTGCTTACGGGGAGCGGTGAAAAAGGTTCGACTGTTTTCATGATATGACTATAATACTTGTGAGGTTGTGAATGTGCAAGGGTTGTGGTTTGCGGTGTGCGGTATGGGGTATGCGGTATGCGGTATGAGGTATGAGGTATGGGGTATGCGGTATGCGGTTTGAGGGTGAATTTTGGGAGGGGTTGTGGATATTGAGAAGGTTTTGAGTGTTTTGGTGGATGAGGTAGCGGATTATCAGGTTCCTGTTGTGGATCTTATTGCTGTGCAGACACGGGATCCTTTTAAGGTGCTGGTGGCGACAATCCTCTCTGCACGTACAAAAGATGAGGTGACTGCAGTGGCTTCGGAGCGACTTTTTGCAAAGGCCTCTACCCCTGCTGATTTGGCAGAACTTTCCGAGGGGGAGCTGCAGAAACTGATTTTTCCGGTGGGCTTTTATAAGAATAAAGCACGGTATCTGGCGGCGTTGCCGGAGAAGATTGCTCTGTTTGACTCACAGGTTCCGCAGACCATGGAGGAATTACTCACCCTGCCCGGAGTCGGCCGGAAAACTGCGAATCTTGTTCTGGCACAGGCATTTGCTATTCCGGCAATCTGTGTGGATACGCATGTACACCGGATCATGAACATCTGGGGATATGTGGATACGGATACTCCGCTGCAGACAGAGATGGCACTGCGGGAAAAATTGCCGGAAAAGTTCTGGATTCCCGTGAACTCGCTGCTGGTCTCCTTCGGGCAGGGCACCTGCCGCCCGGTGGGACCGCATTGCGACAGATGTGTGCTTGAGAAGCAGTGTCCCAAGATCGGCGTGATTCCAAGGAAGACGAAGAAAAAGAAGAGTGCTGATGAAAATGTTGTACGGCTTGTTTCCTGGAATGTGAATGGTTTGCGTGCCGTCTATAAAAAGGGATTCCTGAAAAGTCTGCAGGAGATGGCACCCGATGTGATCGGGCTGCAGGAGATCAAGGCAATGGTGGAACAGCTGCCGCCGGACCTGCAGAAGCTGAAAGGATATCACGGTTATTTCTATTCGGCGGAGCGAAAGGGGTATTCGGGAGTTGCGGTCTACAGCATCAAAGAACCGAAACGAATAATCAAGGGGATAGGGGATGATCGTTTTGATTCCGAAGGCAGAGTGCTGACCCTGGAGTTTGCAGACTACTATTTTGTGAACTGCTATTTTCCAAACTCGAAAAATGATCTGAGTCGTCTTGATTTTAAACATGACTTTAACGTGCTGCTTCAGAAGTTTGCAGAGGAGCTGGCCAGGGAAAAATCGGTGGTTGTCTGTGGTGATTTTAACGTGGCACATAAAGAGATTGATCTTGCGAACCCCAGACAGAATGTGAAAAATGCAGGTTTTACCCCCGAGGAACGGGCATGGATGGATGATTTCACAGGGGCTGGATGGGTGGATAGTTTCCGGGTTAAGCACACCGGGCCAGACAACTATTCGTGGTGGAGTTACCGGAGCCGGGCACGGGAACGCAATGTGGGGTGGCGTATCGACTATTTCTGTGTGGATGCCGGGAGCAGAAAAAAGATCAGGGATGCAGGGATCTATCCGGAAATTTTCGGATCTGATCATTGTCCGGTTATGCTTGATTTCCGTCTCTGATTCATGTAACATTTTTTATTCTCTGCTCGTTCACTGAGAGTAACAGTTCCCCTAAAGAGGTGAGTTTATGGCTTCGGAAAAAAAACTGTACCAGATTCTTCTTGCAGACGATCACGCCCTTATCCGGCATGGCATCAGGAAAATCATCGGCGGCAATCCTGCCCTTGAGGTGATCGGGGAGGTGGGTGACGGGGAAGAACTGCTTGCCTTTCTTGAGCAGAACCAGCCGGATCTTCTCATTCTTGATATCTCCATGCCAAAGCTTACGGGTATTGAAGCGGTGGGCAAGGTGAAGAAGAAGTATCCTCTGGTGAAAGTGCTGATGCTCACCATGCACAAAAACAAGCAGTATTTTTACCACGCAATGTCCGCCGGAGCCGATGGCTATCTGATGAAGGAGGATTCCGACGAGGAACTACTTCTTGCTGTGAAACGAATTCAGAACGGAAAGTCGTATATCTCGCCATTTCTTACCGATGATTTCACCGATGATGTTATCAGTGCCTATCGGAACAATCGCAGCTCCCCCTTCGAAGCACTCACCCCCAGAGAAAAAGAGATCCTTGAGCTTGTGGTGGAAGGTCATACCAGTAAGGTGATGGCGGAAATGCTTCATCTCAGTCCCCGCACCGTGGACCACCATCGTGCTAATCTGCTTAAAAAATTTGATATGAAAAACAGCGTGGATCTTGTTAATTTTGCCGTGCGCAGCGGCTTTGTTCTCCCCAGGGAGTAGCTGCTGCAGTAAAAGACCGGATCAGCGGAAACCCGGTAAAGGGTCATCTGAAGAGGAGTGTTTGTTCAGATGATTTTAAGTATAAGTAATATTGATATGTGTGTGTTTGTTTTGTGGGTTATTTTGTTGTAACATGCCGATATCTCGCTATTATGCTGGTGTTATAGGTAAATATACCTAAGCAATTATCCGTATATTCCTCAATTGTTTTCCTCTCTAATCTATAGTTTCCTTAGGAACAGGATGAACGGCTGTTCAGTTGCTCATGTTTGTTGTGCAGCTTCGTTTGGAGTTGTAATGTTCTGGAAGGGTTACGGGAGTAGAAAATGAATAAATCAGAGTTGGTCGCATCCATTGCAGAGTCGGCAAACACCACAAAAGTAGCCGCTGAGCAGGCCTTAAACGGTTTCCTGGGGAATATGGTTGACGCTATGTGTTCCGGTGAGAAAGTTACTCTTTTGGGCTTTGGAACATTCAGTGTTGTGGAGCGTGCCCAAAAAAAGGGGCGAAATCCGCAGACTGGGCAGGATATAATTATTCCGGCACATAATGCCGTAAAGTTTAAACCGGGAAAGACTCTGTACGGCAGGGTGCAGTAATCTTCAGTGGGAGAGTAACGTGTCAGCTTCGTATCATTTTTTTATTAAAAAAACAGTCTGACTAGCACTGATATTCAGGGAAACGTAAAAAAAACTGTAGGAGCTCGCCCCTGCGAGCGATATCCCAGGTTCAGCAAGAGAGTTTACAAGTGCTTGCACGGAGAATTTCAAGAGTAAAAAGGTTCGCCTGAGCCTGTGCAGTCATCATGAAAGCTAATTCAATTCTTCGCGACCGGGGTCATCTGTGGCACCCCGGGGGACAGAGGGAAGAGGGCCCTTCCTCCTTCTCTTCCCTTTGTCCTGTCTTTTTTTTTATAGAAGCTGCAAAAAAGCCGATCCGTGCAGGATCGGCTTTTTTGCGTTCTTCGCCGGAAGAGTACCTGTGAAACGGCGATCCTTTATTTCCCTGCAGCCGTTCTTTTGACGTAACTACTCGCGGGGTAAGAGCCCTTACTTCGCTAACCTCTATAATTGTAACTGTGAGCAGTTACCTTTTGGCAAGAATTATCCACAGAGTTCCGCCGCCCGCAATCATCAGGCTGCTGAGCAGTTGCCCCATGGTCAGAAAGTGAAAGAGGAAACCGATATGCCTGTCCGGTTCCCGGAAGAGTTCTGCAAAGATCCGGACAGTCCCATACCCCATGAGAAAGAGTGCAAGCATACTGCCGTGCGGCCAGCCGTTTTGTCCTTTCCAGGGTCTGCTCTTTTGTGACCAGAGAAGGATAAAGAGAAGGACTCCTTCAAGCAGCATTTCGTAGAGCTGTGACGGATGCCGGGGTAGTGGTCCGCCTCCGGGGAAGACCATAGCCCAGGGAACGGCTGTTGTTCTGCCGAAGAGTTCGCCGTTAATAAAATTCCCCATACGTCCCAGACCAAAGCCGATGGGCATGGTGACCACGTACAGGTCGGCACACTTCCAGAAATTGAGCCCGTGTTTACGGGTGTAAAGATAGCCGCCGATCAGGCAGCCGATACAGGCACCATGAAAGGACATTCCTCCTGTCCAGGTGGCAGGTATCTCCAGAGGATGCTGCAGGTAGTAGGATAAATTATAAAAAAGAACATAGCCCAGCCGTCCGCCCAGAACCACAGAGACGATAAGCACCAGATTGAGGTTTTCGAAACGCGGTGCAAGATCCTCGTAGGAAAAGTCCCTTATCTGTTTGAGCACAAGGAAATAACTGGCAGTAAAGCCGAGGACATACATAAGTCCATACCAGCGGACATGGAGAGGACCGAGGGAAAATATGATTGGGTCGATGTTGGGAAAGGTCATTGTGCAGGGTTTAAATAGTGGGGTCAGGTAGTGGGTGTCTGCCGGCTGTTGCTGTGCCGGAGTTTCTTCAGGTGAACCTGGAGAATGGAGATGGCGGCAGGAGTTATGCCCGAGATTCTTGATGCCTGTCCCAGGGAGCGTGGTCGAACGGCACTCAGTTTCTCAATAACTTCATTGGAAAGACCGGAAAGCGTTGTGTAGTCAATATTATCGGGGAGTTCCACACCCTCCATCTTTTTGAAGCGCTGAACCTGTTCTTCCTGTCTTTTGATATAGCCCTGGAATTTGATCTGCAGTTGAACCTCATCACTTACGGCTGATGTGCTCAGCGCTGCCACCTTTTCCTGCAGTTCGGGGGAGTCCATGGGTAAGAGAGAGAGTTGCTGCAGCTGCAGTTCGGGGCGGCGGAGCAGATCGGCAAGGCTGCATTTCTGTTTCAGTGCCACTGTGTCCTGACGGGTCAGGATCTCGTTGGTCTGCTGATTGGGTTTTATATGAATGGATTCCAGCAGGGCGACGCCTTCTTCCAGGGCAGTCTGTTTTTCCCGGAAGGCGGCAAACGCCTCGTCAGGTAGCAGCCCGATATCACGACCGATGGCGCAGAGTCTGGTGTCGGCATTATCCTCACGCAGCAGCAACCGGTATTCAGCACGGGAGGTGAACAGACGGTAGGGTTCTTTTGTGCCGCAGGTGACCAGGTCGTCAATAAGGACTCCAATGTATGCCTGGGAACGATCAAGAATAAGCGGCTCTTCACCGCGTACCATCTTCACAGCGTTTATGGCAGCCATCAATCCCTGAGCGGCTGCCTCTTCGTATCCGGATGTGCCGTTGATCTGTCCTGCGAGAAATAATCCGTGCACCCGTTTTGTTTCAAGGGTGGGCTTTAACTCCAGCGGATCAATGTAATCATATTCAATGGCGTAGCCCGGACGCACGATTTTTGCCTTTTCAAGACCCTTGATGGTGTGCAGCATGGCAAGCTGGGTGGATAGCGGCAGGCTGGTGGGCAGTCCGTTGGGGTACACTTCGGTGGTGTCGAGCCCTTCCGGTTCCAGGAAGATCTGATGGCGGTCTTTTTCGGGGAAGCGCATCACCTTATCTTCAATGGACGGGCAGTAACGTGCCCCGATCCCTTCTATAATACCGGCATACATGGGCGATTTGTCAATACCTGCCCGAATGGCGGCATGGGTTTCGGGGTTTGTGTAGGTGATATAACAGGGGCTTTGGGGCAGGGTGTAGTCGCCCTGACTGGTGAAGGAAAAGTGGACGGGCGGCTGATCACTGTGCTGTGCCTCGAGCTCTTCGTAGTTGATTGAGTTGGCATCGATTCGCGGCACTGTTCCCGTTTTCATCCTGCCCATGGTGAATCCGCTCTTTTTAAACCAGGCGGAAAGGGAGGTTGAAGAGGTGTCTCCCATACGTCCGGCGGGGAAATTCTTCAGACCTATATGGATGAGTCCGTTGAGAAATGTGCCGGTGGCAACCACCACTGCCTGTACTTCGATTTCCTCATCAAGTGATGTGCGCAGACCGCAGATTCTTCCATCTTCAACAATAAAGGAATCCACCACAGTCTGTCTGATCTCGAGATTTTCCTGCTTTTCCATCACCGATTTCATCCGCAGACGGTAGAGGAGACGGTCTGCCTGGGCACGGGAGGATCGAACCGCTGGACCTTTTGAGGTGTTGAGTCTGCGAAATTGGATGGATGTGGCGTCGATATTTTTTGCCATCTCACCGCCTAATGCATCAATTTCCCGCACCAGATGCCCTTTGGCAAGCCCGCCGATGGCAGGATTGCAGGACATTGCCCCGACGGTATCCACATTGATCACTGCAACCAGTGTTTTACAGCCCATTCTGGCGGCGGCAAGCGCTGCTTCACATCCGGCGTGACCGGCACCGATCACTGCTATATCGTAGGATTCCATATCTCTGAACTGGTAAGTATTGAAGGTATTGTCATATTCAGCAAAACCCGTCATAAAAAAACAAAAATCCGTAGCTGGATTACCGGTAAAAGTTACCAACATTCACTGATAGCAGGGAACGAGACCTGCGAGGCACTGGTACGTGTTTCATTTACCGTCAGCTGATGTTCATATTTGTACCTGATTACCATCAAAGCACAGTTAATCAGGATTTGATGCAGGGGCGAGCTCCTACAGTCCCATTTTGCATTTACCTGAGCTTCAGTGGTAATCATGTATTTGTATGCACTGAATAGAATAGCGTGTAAGGCAGAAAATAACATCAGGAAAAAAACAGACCGTGGGGAACGATCCCGATGTCCCTGAGAATAGTTGTCTGGTGGTGGCACAGCTGGAGTGTGTTTAAAAAAAGCGTCGGTAAAAGAGAGAAAAGGAATTGCTGAAAAATCAGAGAGTTGGTGCTGTTTTCTCTTGTTTTCTTTTGCTGCGTTTCTCTTTGGGTAGAATGTTCATGCAACAATTGGTCCCAAATTTAGATTTTACCACTTTCGACCACTTTTTCCCAATAAATATGTTGTAATTTCAGTACATCCCTGTACTTATGTGTCATTATTGAACCAACTCCTGGTATCATCTGTATATCAGTAACAGTAAAATACAACCGGCACGGAGTCCTCCAATGAATAGTTATTGCTTGAAATCAGGCAGGTTTGCTGATTTTTGTGCCCATTTCTCCTACGCATTGTTCACACTGTCCGTGCTGTCTCTTGTTCTGGCTAGTTCCGCAAAAGCGAATGCCGCCGTCTACCGATACGACAATCACAACAGGCTGTCTCGCATTCATATCGGAATGGTAACCATGCAAATGGCCTATGACGATGCCGGTAACAGAACGGGTATTTCAAGCACAATCGATGATTATGACTTTGATGGTATTCCCGATGCGATAGAAAATGCAGGGTGTACCGATTACATGGATGCTGACAGTGATGATGACGGCATAAGCGATGGGGTAGAAGATGCCAATCATAACGGGGAGGTTGACCCTGGTGAAACAAATCCCTGCAACATTGATTCTGATAACGATGGCATTCAGGACGGAACCGAACTCGGTTACGAATCCTCAGACAGTCAGGACACCTCAAACATTTTCCAGCCGGATCTTGACCCCGCAACCACAACCAATCCCCTCAGTGCTGATTCCGATAGTGATTGGATACCGGACGGCGTTGAAGATACGAACCATAATGGCAGAGTAGACAGCGGCGAATCCGATCCCCTTGACCAGGACACCACAGACACAGACAATGACGGATTGTTTGATGCTCTGGAGAATCTGACCTGTACCGAAGTCAATAACCCGGATACTGATGGAGATACTCTGCCGGATGGTATTGAAGATAGTAACCATAACGGTATCAGGAATAATGGAGAAACTTCGCCCTGCAAAGATGATACGGACGGTGATGGTATTCGTGATGATGTTGATCCGGATCCCACAGGCAATATTGATGCTTTCCGTACCCTGATACCGGCAGTGTATCTCCCACTCCTCCTCAACAGTAAAGAATAATTTAATCGGGGCAAATATGATGATATTTTCAAACATGACAAATCGGTTCAGTGTTGTCTGTGCTTTCTGCTCTGTTCTGCTTTCTGTTTTTCCAGGAAATTCCCATGCAGAAATTGCCGGACCTGGGTGGTTTGCAGTTCAAGCCGATCCGGTCAGTCCGGAAACAGCTGCCCAATATTACCAGGGACAGCATAGAGATGAACTCGTCAGCCGCCAGATCCCCGGTGTTCTTGCAGCAGTGCGAGTCGATGAGCAAATAACAGAGCTT
>JANTGG010000002.1 GCA_024763035.1 Desulfocapsa sp.
CAGAGTGCCTTAGGTTCGTTCATTCTTGCCTTCGAAGCGTACTGGTGTTACTCGAGAAGGTTAGAATGGGCGAAGATGAGGTGCTCTGAACAGTTACATCTTTTGCAGTAATGTTCTCGCAGGCAAGCCGGCAGGGAATGGTTTCCCTCAGTCTGAATTCAATATGTACAGCATGAATTACCTTAACGTAAAATAATCCCCCGTTCACGCAGTTCCTCAATGATCGCATTCACGCATTCCCGCAAGGGACGATGGCCGGTGTCCAGTTCAATATCAGGATTTTCCGGAGCTTCATAGGGTGAGGAGATTCCGGTGTAATTTTTGATCTCTCCGGCACGTGCTTTTTTATAGAGCCCTTTCACGTCACGTTCTTCACATATTGCAAGGGAACAGTTGCAGTAGACTTCAATGAGATTGTCAGCACCAATGATCTCCTTTACCCGCTTCCGGTCGGCTGCAAGCGGTGAGATAAAGGCGGTGAGTGAGATAACCCCGCTGTCAAGGAAGAGATTGACCATCTCGGCAATGCGCCGCATATTTTCACTTCGGTCCTCGAGACTGAAGCCCAGATCCCCGCACAGTCCGTGACGTACGTTGTCGCCGTCAAAGACATAGGTTCTGCAGCCCATCAGGTGCAGCCGTTCCTCCACTGCGTGGGCAAGGGTGGACTTTCCGGAGCCGGAAAGCCCGGTGAACCAGAGGTTTACGCTCATGTGGCCATTTAATGTTTCGCGCCGGGGGCGGCTGACTGCTGCACGGTGTCTGACTACGTCGGGTGATTTTGCCATTTTTTTTTGTGGAAGGAGATTAAAATAGTATGTGTCTGTTGGATATGGGGTAGTATATGTGTACAGACTTAAAGAGTAAACAGCAATCTGCAATTTTTTTTTCGTGAATACCGTCAAAGCAGAGTTGATGTCCGTTGCTTGTAGGAGCTTGCCCCTGCAAGCGATTTTCCAGGTTAGCAACTCCTTGAATCGTTCGCAGGGGCGAGTTCCTACGGGGGCATTTGTTTGCGCTGAGGCGGGAAACGTGACTGTTTTTTTAGTAAATGGATGTGTTGCCGCCAATGAAACATAGCAAAACCACCCTTGAGGGGCTGGCAAGTCTCCTGCCCCAGCTCAGTAGACAGCAGGGCTGGCAGGAACAGATAGATATGCACACGGTATTTACCCGTTGGCACAGTTTGCTCGATGAGGAGACAGCCGCCCACTGTCAGCCGCTGAAGATTGTAAAAAAAGTGTTGTGGATAGAGGTTGAAAACTCTGCCTGGCTCCAGCAGCTGCAGTTTCAGACCGTGCAGCTGCTGGATGTGTTTAACCGGAGCCTGAAAAAATCCCGGCTTCAGGGGCTTCGTTTTTGCGTGGCGGGACAAGACAGGAAGCGTGCCGGAGAGCCGGAGATTGTCTTGCGCTATGTGCCGCCGGCGGAAGAAGAGCTTGCCCGTTTTGAGCAACAGATTGAATCCATCCCGGATGCTGATGCACGTGAAGCACTGCTGCATTTCTGGTATCTGTCCCATGCCTGTCGTAAGGAGTGACAGCTGTTCTTCCTTCTTGCGTCCGCGGCGGATTGTGAATAGTATACGTTCATATTCCCGGCAGGTGTGTTGCCCTGTTTGTAACGCATTTCTGCCCTTAAAGTGTACTGCTGTTATTTGAGATGGCGGGAATGGACGAAGATGAGGTGTTCTGAACAGGAACCTCTGTTTTATAAAAGGAAACCGATAGAGACAGCAATGCTTTTTGATACAGTACTGAATGCCATTGGCAACACGCCGCTTATACGGATTAATCGACTGAACACCAGTAAAGTTCCTGTGTATGGAAAGCTGGAGTCCAGAAATCCTGGCGGCTCTGTAAAAGAACGGATCTCCCTTTCCCTTATTGAGGCAGGTGAAGCAAGCGGTGAACTAACGACAGAGAAGATCGTGCTGGAGGCGACCAGTGGGAATACGGGTATCGGGCTTGCCATGGTCTGTGCCGCTAAAGGGTATCGCTGCCTGCTGGTAATGCCGGAGTCCGCATCCCTTGAACGAAGAAAAATCATGCAGGCGTATGGTGCCGAGATCCTGCTTACCCCTGCCAATCGCAGTACCGACGGTGCCATAGAAAAAACCTATGCCATGGCCCGTGAATTCCCGGATCGCTATTACCTGACAGATCAGTTTAACAATGAGGCGAACTGGAAGGCCCATTATCAGCAGACAGCTCCGGAAATATGGGAACAGAGTGAGGGGAAAGTTACCCACGTTGTTGCAACACTTGGAACATCCGGGACGGTGATGGGCTTGTGCAGGTGGTTCTCAGAGAATCATCCCGAGGTACATGTTATCGCCGTGGAGCCCTTTCTTGGTCACAAGATACAGGGGCTAAAAAACATGAAGGAATCCTATCGACCGGGGATATTTGACAAATCACTTCCTGAAAAAATTGTAACCATCAACGACGAGGACGCCTTCCGTATGGCACGATTGCTTGCCAGAAAGGAGGGGTTGCTGGTGGGGATGAGCAGCGGTGCTGCAATGTTTTCTGCTCTGCAGCTGGCTGCTGAGCTGGACGAAGGGCTTGTGGTTACTATTCTTCCGGACGGTGGTGAGAGATATCTTTCCACACCACTTTTTACCCGGAAAAACGAGGTAAAAGAAAAAAAATCCGCACTCTGTTTTTTCAACACCCTGACAAAGAAGAAAGAAGAGTTTCGTCCCGCCCGGGATAAAAAAGTCACTTTTTATACCTGCGGTCCAACGGCGTATGAGCCTGCCAATCTTTCCCTTTGCAGGCGTTTTGTTGTGTCCGACCTTATTACCCGCTATCTGGAATATAAGGGTTATGAGGTAAATTCGTGCATGAATTTCACCGATCTTGATGATAATACCATCGAGGGTGCGGAGAAGGCGAATATGTCCCTGCACGAATTTACCATCAAATATATCGATGGCTTTATGGAAGATATTGATGCTCTTGGCGTCAAGCGGGCAACCAATTATCCCAAGGCATCCGAGCACGTGGCGGATATGATAGAGATCAGTCACGAACTCCTGCATAAGGGGTATGCCTATGAAAAGCATGGTTCCATTTATTTTGATATATCAAAGTTTAAAAAGTACGGGCGATTGTCCGGCATTGACCTGCGCAAGATTCAGCTTGGGAAAACAGTTGATCTTGATAATTACGAGAAAGACAATCCCCGTGATTTTACGTTGCTGAAGCGTTCTACGCTGGCAGAGCTGAAAAAGGGGATCTTCTACGAGACCGACTGGGGCAATGTGCGTCCGGGCTGGCATATCGAGTGCTCAGCCATGTCTACCAAGTATCTCGGTGAGACCATGGATATTCACACCTCCAGCCGTGATCTCATCTTCCCTCATCATGAAAACGAAATAGCCATTGCCGAGGCACTCACCGGTAAACCCCTGGCAAGATACTGGCTGCATTCCGAATTGCTTCGTGTCGATGGAAAGAAGATGTCTGCTGAAGCCGGAAATGTGGTAACATTAAAGGATATCGTCCTGCGGGGATTTACACCGAGGGATATCCGCTTCATGCTGCTCTCTGTCCATTATCGTAAACCATTGAACTTTTCCTTCAAGCGTCTGATAACTGTCCGTACGGCGTTGCGCCGTCTCGATGAATTTACCTGCAAACTGCTTTGCCTGCCTCCCGGCAAACCGCATCCGGAAGTGGCTGCCTTTGTTTCCACCATGGAGGAACAGTTTTTTGCAGCACTCGATGATGACCTCAATGTTTCCAAAGGGATGGGGGCGGTGTATCGCTTTATTAAAAAGACCAATCCCATTCTCCATGTAAATCATCTCGATGGTGATCAGAAAAAATATATTCTGGACAGTTTGCGTAAGATCAATGAAATTCTGCAGATCTTCCGATTAAAAGGCTGTCCTCTTGCTCCTTCCGTGAATGCACTGATCCAAAAGAGAGAGGAGGCGCGGCAGGGAAAAGACTGGCAGGCGGCGGATGAAGCAAGGGATGAACTTATCCGGCGGGGGATTCAAATTATCGATACCGCCACGGGACCGGTATGGAAACCGGTGGGCGAAGGATGCTCCGGATCAAAATCTGACAAAAAATGATATTGCATTTTTATCCGCTATCCTTTATTAAAAGGGCATTATGCGCCAATAGCTCAGCTGGATAGAGCAACGGCCTTCTAAGCCGTAGGTCGCAGGTTCGAATCCTGCTTGGCGTACCATTTTCAAGAGCCTGATTCACTAGGAGTCAGGCTCTTTTTTTTGTTTTTGGGAAAGAGACTGGAAAGAGAAATCTGGTCTTGCTATACTGTTGTAAGGTATCCTCAAATACGTTTCCGGCAAAGGGCATCACAACAATGAAAAAGATTATTCTGTTCATAAGTATAAGCCTGTTCAGCTGGCTTGGCTGGTGGCTGGGGGCTCCCGTTGGAATTATGACCGGGTATTTTGCCAGTGTTGCCGGCGGAATGATTGGTGTGTATGTCGGAGTGAAGTTTAATCGGGCATATCTCGACTGAACAGGTGGACAATATGGAGCCCTGTATTCACAGGGATACAGACAGTGTTGAGTTTTATACACCTGAAAGGTGTTATATTACTGAACTGTCAAACAGCTCCGGTGATAAGGATGTCTCCATCGCAAGGGCCCGGGTGACTCCTGGAGTGACAACATGCTGGCATCGTCTGCATGGGATCTCAGAACGATATTGTATTCTAAGCGGCAGGGGGCTTGTGGAAATCGGCGAGCTGCCGCCCGAGGAGGTGCTGCCCGGAGATGTCGTCTGTATCCCTCCACTCTGTCGGCAGCGTATCACCAATATCGGAACGGGGGATCTTCTGTTTCTCGCTGTCTGCTCCCCACGGTTTTCAAATGATTCTTATGAAGACCTGGAATCGTAAATGCTCCTGCTGAATGAATTGCTGCAGAATCTAAACCGGATACCGTTGAGTGCGGAGTTGGAATCTCAGTTGAGATCATTGATAAGGTTTTTGAACCGTATTTAACAACCAGGTTGGAGGTAGGCAACCGTGCAGACGCAAATGACCTGCACGGCAGGAGAATCGCTTACTTTTTCTTCTTTTTGTCTTTCTTTTTCTTATCTTTCTTCTTTCCTTTTTTGGTATCTTTTTTCTTGCACGCTTTTGTCTTACAGCTTTTTTTCTTTTCGTCTTTTTTCTTGTTTTTCTTTTTTGCCATGCCGTTCTCCTGTTGCTGGAATTCCTGACGCTGGAAGGACTGTTCATATTGTCCCGACAGGACCACTTCCTGTCGGGAACTGCTGTTCTTGTAATGAAATGATAAAGTCGTGTGCTTTGTCAAGAAATTTTACACCAGGAAGCCGGTACCGCCGCTTATTTTTTCTGTACAGTAATTTTGGGGGAGAGCTGCAGCTGCAGGGTCTCCGGATGTAGCTGGATTGCGGTAATGTTCATGGAGACAGCCAGTATCTTTCTGCCGGTATCTGTGAGAAATGGCTGAATTTTCTGAAGTCTAAGCGGGAATTCCCGGTTGTTGAAAAGAGGCATCAGGGCAGCGGCGACATCTGCTCCATTGTTTCCGCCCTGCTGAATTTCTGTAATAACCGGACGCAGGTAAAGTGTTTGGGTTTTTCTATCAAAACGGATGCTTGTGTCACATTGAAAGTTCAGGGTGAGGGAGCCGAGTTTCATCCGGATGTCGTGTCCGGCAATTGTGGTGACGAGATTGAGGTCATGACCAGACAGGGTGATGCGGTTTGAGATACCATCTTTTTTAAACTGCAGATTCTGAATTGTATCTATGGAGACAGCCCCCACGATACTGTTTGCGTCCACGTTGAAAAAAAGCGGCAGACTCTTCTGAACGGCCTCATTGATGACACTCTGGGGCAGATTCATGGTGATTGGTGCAGGCGACGCTCCGCTGACAGCAGGTATGATGGTTAGCAGAGTAAGGAGGAGAGGGAAGAGCATTGTTATTAGTGTTTTCATGGTGACTCCAGTCTGGTGTGACGTGTATTGGCGTTGAGAATAAGGGTGTGTGCCCAGAGCAGCAGGGTGAGCAGCAGTCCGATAAACGAGGAAAAGTCCCTGAAAGATGGCTGGGGGTGGAGTTCTTTTATCGTTATCGAGTGTTCCGTCTGGAAACGTCCGCGGATGGAGAGTCTTGTTGATGGACCTTCGGGAGGATTGCTAATCGCAAGCTCCTCTCCCGTGTAAATTTTGATGGTTTTGGTATCCGCCCGGTAATATTCCCGATCCAGGAGGATGGGTTTTCCTGTTCTGGTTTCTCTGTTACGAAGGGTTTGACTGTAACGAATGTTATTGGCAAGGGCATCGTCAATAAGGGGAACAGGGGCGACCCCATAAAACAGCAGGCAGATGATAAGAACAAGGGCTTTTGCTTTATTCGGAAGCTGCAGCTGCAGATCGGCATGGATCGCTTTTCGCCAGCTCCCCATGACGATCAGGAAACCGATGCCGCTAAAGAGATAAGCAGAAAAATGCTCCGGCCAGATCAGGTTGAAGGCAGTGAAAGCGGAGGAAAAGGGGAGAAACAGCTGTACACCATTTCCCCATTTAATCTGTATTGCATCAAGAAGCAGATGAAGCAGACTGTTGCCGGCAAGGAGCAGAAAGAGTGTTCGACTGTTTTTGACCATCATGGCAATTGCCAGGGAGAGCAAAAGGCAAAAGGCAAGGCTCGCCTGGCTGGTGGTGTATAATTTAATCGAGATGGGGTCAAGACCGGGAAATTCTTCGAGAATACGCTGGACAATCCAGGGGATATCAGGGATAATGCAGCCTGCCATGATCCACTGCAGGGGGATGGTTTTTATTCCCAGGCGGTTGAGTGGTGTCTGTATGCCTATGTGGGCGAGCGTGTTTGGCACTATCTTTTCCTGCGTTGTGTGGTTCTGTCTTGTGTCCCTGTCTGGGCAGGATAATACTTCTTCTGCCCGTTGCAAAGTTTTTCTGCAAAAGGTGCAGGGGAGCAAAGGGAGCAAAGCAAGCCGGTTAAGTCCGCTGTTCGCTTTTTTTTTATTTTCCTTATTGCATCCGATTTCTTTTTGCTATAGACTAACCTTGTGGACTAACCGTGGAGGCGAATATGCAGATCGTAAATGTACATGAAGCGAAAACACATTTTTCTAAATTATTGCTGCGCGCCCATATGGGTGAAGAGGTAATTATCGCAAAGGCAGGAGAGCCATACGCAAAGCTGGTTCCTCTCGAGTCTTTAAAAAAAAGGAAGGCAGGTATAGCAAGAGGATCTGTTACAGATTGCTTTTTCGAGCCGTTACCAGACGAAGAGCTTGACGCATGGGAAAAATAAATATTCTACTGGATACCCATATCTTTCTGTGGTGGCTTTTTGATGACAATAGATTGCCGAAAGGTATTCGGGGGAGTATTGAGAATGTTGATAATCAGATATTTGTCAGTGCTGCTTCGGTTTGGGAAATATCAACGAAGTTTCGTTTAGGGAAGCTTCCAGAGGCTGTCAGTGTGGCACAGGATGTTACCAGTTGGATTGAAAAAGCCGGTTTCCAGCCACTGTCAGTTAGTCCGGTGCATGCACAACTTGGGGGCGATTGGAAGGTGGCCCATCGGGATCCGTTTGATCGCATGCTTGCAGCCCAGGCACAAATAGAAAAAATGCAGTTAGCCTCTGTAGATAAGATGCTACAGTTATTTCCCATTGAAATCCTCGACTGTTAATCTTGATTGTCTTCTGGTGGTATGAGGCTTGTATGCCTGTGTGAGCGAGCGTGTTTGGCACTATCTTTTCCTGCGTTGTGTGGTTCTGCCTTGTGTCCCTGTATGGGCAGGATAGTACTTCTCCTGCCCGTTGAAGTTTTTCTGAGAAATGGGCAGGGAGCATCCTTTTATTCAAAGTGTACCTTTTGGGCTTATGGCATCTCTTACCGTGGCGGCAGACTGTCTTCTGACAGATATTCCATCGGATCTCGAAGAGGCTGTCAGGGAGCGGCTGACCATCGATAATCCCAAATATGTGTCGGCGAAAAAATATGGTCGCTGGATCGGGAAAAAGCTGCAGCCGAAACTGAGGTATTACGAATCTGTACCGGGTGGCCTGCGGTTTCCGCGTGGTTTTGCCAATCAGGCAGTTCTTCTCTGTCGTCATTTTCTTCAGAAAACACCCTCCATTATTGATACCCGTCTGTTGCTGCCGGAAGTGGATTACCACTTTTCTGCAGAGCTGCGCCCTTATCAGGAATCTGCTGTTGCTGCCATGGAAAGACGATCTTTCGGGGTGCTTGAGGCAGGAACAGGAAGCGGGAAAACGGTAATGGCGCTGGCCCTTATCGCAGCAAGAAAGCAGCCTGCCCTTGTGCTTGTACATACAAAAGAGCTTTTGTACCAGTGGCAGGAGCGGATTGAGAGTTTTCTTGGCTGTTCGGCAGGGCTTGTGGGGGATGGGCAGTTTTCGGTGCAGTCTGTCACTGTTGCCATTGTGAATACTGCCCGTAAACGGGTGGCAGAGCTTGCACCCTGTTTTGGTCATCTGATTGTTGATGAATGTCACCGGGTTCCGGCGGCCCTTTTTACAGATGTTGTGAATAGCTGTGCCAGTCACTATCTCCTCGGTTTGTCCGCCACGGCCTTTCGCAGTGATGAGGGGCTGACCAAACTGATTTATTTTTATATGGGAGACCGGATTCATCAGGTCGACCAGGAAGAGCTGACGAAAACAGGGGCGATCGTTAAACCTGAGCTGATTCGCCGAAAGAGCGACTTCAGCTTTCACTATCGGGGGGATTATCAGCCGCTCATTACAGCCCTTACAAAAGACAGTGGCCGCAATCGTATGATAGTTGATGATGTTGTGAAGATGACAGGGACTGCAGCTCATGGGACCCAGCTGCTGGTCTCTGATCGGGTCAGTCATTGTCAGGTGTTTGCAGAACTTCTGGAGAGCAGGGGGGTAAGGGTTGCCATGCTTACCGGTCAGACACCGGCAGAACAACGCAGCCGGATAGTCCGAAGGGTGCAGGAAGGCGATGTGCAGGTGCTTGTGGCGACTCTGCAGCTTATCGGCGAAGGATTTGACTGTTCCGGATTAAGCACCCTTTATCTCACCACTCCCATCACCTTTGAGGGTCGTTTGCTGCAGGTACTGGGACGCATTATGCGCCCGGAGGAAGGGAAGCGGGCACGTGTCTTTGATTATGTGGATGAGTCTGTTTCTGTACTTCGTCGTTCTGCAGAGAACAGGCGGAGGGTTCTTGAGAGTTTGTGAACCACATCGTTTTTTGATGTTATACGTTGTGTCAGCCCTGGTTTAGCGGATTGTCTGGACAGATATTTTTATTTACTTGCTGATTCTGTGATGTTTTGGTATTATAATAAATTTTGCTCTCTTCTTGAGGGCATCTGGAGCATCCGTAACTGCACGGGTGCTTTTTTTATTTCGCAGTCCGGTAAAAAGGGCTGAACCGTATTATTAAGAGGCTGTCAGATGGAACAGGATAAGATTCGTAATGTGGCAATTATTGCCCACGTTGATCATGGAAAGACGACTCTCGTTGATGAGTTGTTCAAGCACTCCGGTATCTTTCGGGAGAACCAGGAAGTGGCAGAGCGTATGATGGATTCCATGGATCTTGAACGGGAACGCGGAATCACCATCACGGCTAAAAACGGGTCCTACGAGTACAAGGATTTCTGGATTAATATTATTGATACCCCCGGTCATGCCGATTTCGGCGGACAGGTGGAACGTGTTTTGCGAATGGCTGACGGGGCATTGCTTCTGGTGGATGCTCAGGAAGGGCCCATGCCGCAGACCTATTTTGTTCTGAAGAAGGCTCTGGAAAATCATCTGCCGGTTATTGTTGTAATTAATAAGATCGACAAGCCCGCTGCCCGTTGTGAGTGGGTGGTGGATCAGGTATTTGATCTCTTTGTGAAGCTCAACGCTCCCGATGATGTTCTCGATTTTCCGGTTGTATATGCCTCTGCCAAAGAGGGCTATGCCTTAAAAGAACACACCGACCCCATAGAAAACGGCGGCAATATGCATATCATCTCAGAGATGATAGTGGATCATATCCCGGCTCCTTCCGGATCAAGTGATGCCTCCCTGCAGATGCAGGTGGGCACAATCGATTATTCTCCTTATCTCGGGCGTCTTGGCATTGGTAAGGTTGTAAACGGAACCATGTCCATCAATCAGCCCATTGTCGTTGCCCGGCGTGACGGATCGATCAAGCCCATCAGGATCACAAAGATTTACCGTTTTTCCTGTGATGAAAAAATACCCGTCGAGACTGCTGTCACAGGGGAGATTGTTGCCGTTGCAGGAATGAACGATGTGACTGTCGGCGTGACCTTTACCGACCCTGAGGATCCACAGCCCCTGCCTTTGATCGATATTGATCCCCCCACAATTTCCATGAACTTTATCCCCAACGATTCACCCTTTGCCGGACAGGAGGGAAAGTATGTTACGTCCCGCCATATTGGTGAACGTCTGGAACGGGAGGTTCTGGGTGATGTTGCCCTGCAGTTTGAAACCCTGACAGACGGGGTCGGTTTTCGGGTTTCGGGTCGTGGTGAACTGCATCTTTCCATCCTTATTGAAAAGATGCGGCGTGAAGGATATGAGTTGCAGGTGACCAGACCGCAGGTTATTCTGCGGGAAGAGGACGGGAAAACCCTTGAACCCTATGAGTCACTGACCGTGGATGTGGACGAGAAGTATCAGGGGGCAGTCATCGAAAAACTCGGCAATCTGCGCGGGCAGCTGGAAGAGATGACCAGTGAACACGGCATGGTTCGTCTTCAATTTAAAATCCCCACCCGCGGCCTGCTCGGCTACCGGTCCGAATTTATGACCGACACCAAGGGAATGGGCATGATGAGTTATGTCTTTGCTGAATATGGTCCCTGGGCCGGTGAAATTAAAAACAGAATTAACGGTGTGCTTACAGTAAAAGAACCGTGTACAGCTGTTGCCTACGCTCTTTTTAACCTGCAGGATCGTGGGAAGCTTTTTATTGCGCCCGGTGCACCCCTTTACAAGGGGCAGATTGTGGGTGAGTGCAGCAGAGCTGCCGATCTGGTGGTAAATCCCGCCAAGGGAAAGAAACTGACCAATATGCGGGCGTCCGGTTCGGATGAAGCCGTTATCCTGACGCCTCCAACTGAAATGACCCTGGAAGACTGTATTGCCTACGTGAATGACGATGAGCTGGTGGAGGTGACACCGGAATCCATTCGCCTGCGTAAACGGATGACAGTCCCCGGAAGGAAGTAACATCTATGGTGGATATCCTTATTCTGATCGTTTCCGGAATAGCGGGAATTGCTACTTTTTTTCTCATTGCCAGAAAATTCGGCAGTGACTGCATCCCCTGACTCATGCTCTACGGCTCCATAGGTATGGGGGTTTTTGTGTTCTGGGTATTGAAGATGCTGCTTTGATTTGGCTGTCAGGTTTTTTTGAATGTGAAGTAGTCCGTTAGGATCTTTTTGTGGTCAAAGACCAGATCCGGCAGGGTGGCTTCGGTGTAGAGAGCTGCTTCTGCGGCATCGTCTCCTGCAGTGGGCAGGGTGTCTGACCGGGCAATGAACACGGTTGAGGCAGTGTGCTGTCTTGGATCCCTGTCGGGATCCGAGTACGTTCTGAATTGCTGCAGGTTTGTTACAGTGATGCCGGTTTCCTCTTCGGCTTCCCTTGCTGCTGCTGTCTCATAGGATTCCCCGTAATCGACAAATCCTCCGGGCAGTGCCCAGCCGTGGGGAGGGTTTTTGCGTTTTATAAGAACGATACTCTCCCCGATTTCAATGATGATATCAACGGTGGGAACAGGATTGCGGTAGATATTCAGCGGTTGGTGACAGTGTGGACAGTGCATGCTTTGACCGATGGTTGAAAGTGATTTTCAGGAAAGAGAGAGGTGTGCCTCTAATTCCTGCCAGTTGCTGACGTTTTCAAGGTTGTGTTTGTCCGGATTCCAGGGTTGGTTGAAGAGGATGGGGGTGATCTTCTGCTCCAGTAACTGCAGGCAGGTATCCACTCTGTCATCCACGAAATAACTCAGGTCATGTTTCTGAATGTAGCGGGCCTTGTCGTCATGGTCGCCCATTGCCACAAGTTTTATCCTGCTGCATGTTCGGGCGGAGAAGTGATGCTGCAGCCAGTCTTCAACCGGATTCCCGACGGGACGGGCTGTGATGATGGTGACAGGGGTCTCCTCTGCAAGGGCACTGATAACGTCCACTGCACCGGCCAGGGGCTGCAGCCCGGTACCGATGGAATCGTGAAGGATGGACTGAAATATCTGCTCCACCTTGGCAGGTTCTATATTCAAACACTCTTCCACCTGAAAACTGGTGATTTCCTCCAGACGAAAAGAGCAGTAGTCGTATTCCTCACAGGCAAGACGGAGAAAGGCCTCTCCGATATCTGCGATGACGCCATCGAGGTCAAATCCTATTTCATCACTCTTTATGTTCATTTCTTCCGCTTTTCCAGGTTTCGTATTTGGGAGAGCAGTTCGTCATTTACAGGGGTTGGAACATTCAGTTCCTTTCCCAGGCGGCTGATCTCCCCGTTAATGGCATCGATCTCTGTCGGTCTGTTATTGCGTATATCCTGAAGCATGGAGGAGACATTGCCGGCAGTGCGTTTACAGACATTGAGGGTGGCTTTTACGGGAGAATTCTCAATGGTGATTCCGATTTTGCGGGCAACTGCTTCCGCCTCTTTGACCAGTGTTTTAAGTTTTCCACGGGCGGCACAGGAGGTGAGCAGCTGTCCGTTCTTCCGGTTGTAGAGCGCTGTAAGACCGTTTATTCCAACATTCACAAAAAGCTTCTCCCAGAGCCTGTTCAGGATGGTGTCACTTACTGAGCAGGAAAATCCGGCATAAGCGAGTCTTTCATTGAGCTGCTGGAGTTTTTTTCTGTTGTTGTCAGGAGCGGGAGAGAGGAAGCCAAGAACAGTGTGCCCGCTTCCCGCGTGTTTGACATGACCGTCTGCCAGGAGTGTTGCCCCCTCGGAACTTGTTGCGTATGCAACCTGCAGTGGCAGGGTGTGCTCTTCACCATATTTCAGATGGGATATGCCGTTCTGGAAGAAGACAAGCAGGGTGGAATAGTTGAGCAGTGGCGCAATAGAGTGAAGGGTGGATGATAGCTGGTGGGATTTAACGCAGCAGAGCAGAATGTCTACCGGCTCAATGGATGCCGGTTCGGCAGTTACCGGAATGTGACAGCATTGGGGCGTCTCAGTAGATTGGTAGAGGATCCCCCGGCTGTTGAGGAGCTCTGCCCGTTCTTTTTTATGGTCAATGAGCAGGATCTGGTCCTGCTCATTGTCTGCCAGAAAGAGTCTGGCTGCAAAGAGACACCCAAGGGCACCTGGACCGATAACCGCTATACGCACATTGTTCTCCTGCAGCGTGGATTTTAGTGCCTTACTCCTGAAAAGCTGTAATAAAAAACACGAAGTTCCGTACTCGCTTTAATGACAGAGTGTTACAAACATCACCAGATAGCAAGGTACGAGATCTTCGAGGCAATTATACCCCTCAAGGGGGGCAGAAAAGAGCACAGGCTTACTGTTCATTGTCGCTGTAAGTCCATCCATGATTAGCACTGACGCTCAGGTACATGCAAAATGAAACTGTAGGAGTTCGCCCCTGCGAGCGATTTTCCATGTCTGGCAACGCCTTGATTTTGCAGGGGCGAGCCCCTGCATCAAATGCAGTTTAGTCATGTTTTGATGGTGATCACGTGGTTTTATTGAACCGTTTTAGCCTGCTCTACAATAGCTGTGTATTTATAGCCGGCACCAAAATCCTTGTCGGCGGCAAGTATTCCTTCAACGGTAATGATATCATCAATGGCAACGGTTTCCGCCGTTGTGATCACAAGGTCATGACTGTTGCTCATGGGGCTGCCGGTTCCATCCTGCAGATGTACCCAGTTTCTTCCCATGATCATGGGGCTGAATTTGACGACTTTAGCCCGGATGCGAACAGTTTTTCCGTTTAACTCTTTTCTTTTGCCAAATATTTCTTCAACGGTGTAAGCGTTCTCTCCTGCCGCCTTTTCAACACTGACCTCAATGTAAGGAGCGATAGCCCCAACGCTGCCGCCGGATTCTTTCATGGACTGCTGCATCATGGGAGCTCCGCCTTCAGCTTTTACAGCACTGGCAAACGAGTCATCCGCCGGGGCTGGCATTTTGTGAGGATTGGGCATGTTGCCCATTGCAGTTTTGCCCATGCCGTGGGCAGAGGCAGAAGCAGTGTCAATGATACCTGCTGAAAAAATAACAGCATCAAACGTTCTGTTCAGAGTCTTACTGGTAAAATTCTTCATTGTCATGCCGGGAGCACAGCTAACCTCAGTTCCCACTGTGACCGTACTTTCAGGGATGGCAACCCACGGCTGAGCACTTCCTGTATCGATTTTGAGATATGTGTAGCCGCCGCTTTCCATAGACTCCAGCACCTTTCCATGTATTGCTGCTTTTGTGCTTGCAACGGCGGGTGCAGCGGGTGCCGTGCGGGCTGTCTCGGATTGAGTTGCAGCTTTTTCTTTTTTGGTCGTTTCCTGTTCATTACCACTGCATGCTGCAAGGGTAAGAACGAGAGCGATTACGATTCCTGTTGCAAAATATTTTTTCATGCCTGATGTCCTCTGCAAGATTGTAATAACACGAAGGTGCTATGAGTTGTTTTCAGTCGTCTTCAACGAGAAAGGAAACGAATTCAAGAATGGATTTTGACCAGATATCGTAAGCTTTAGGGGTTAGATGGACGCCGTCTCCCTGGAAGAAATCCGGATTTGGCTGGATTTTTTTGAACATATCAAGATAACAGCAACCGGTTCTCATGGTCAGCATTTCCACTTCAGCGTTGATTTCCTGCAGTCCGTCATGGTCAAGCCACGGAATCTGAAAGGGAAAAAGGCTGTTGGTTATGATATCTGTAGTAGGGTAGCTTGATGTCAGCTGAATAATAATTTTCTGAAGAGTATCCAGATAGTTATAGTCTTCAATGATCAGATTGTTGGTCCCGATCATGAGCATGACAATTTCCGGAGAATCTACGGCCTCGGTGATGGATGGAATCCTGTCCAGAAGTCCCTGGGCAGTTTCTCCGGGCACACCATAGTTGAGGATTTTAAAGTGGTGCATCCGCTCCTGCCAGTTGAAGTCGGCAACAAGAGAATCACCAAGAAAGAGAAAAGTGCCCTGAGTCATAGAGTTTGTCTGCTTTATCGTACAATAGTTGTGTGAGCCATACCGTCCCGATTCGTGTCGAGTGGCAAGAAAGTAAGTATTCTTTTTAAAATAACAAGGAGAGATTGTCAAAACCCTTTTCTCTTTCGGACTCTTTATTCATAGATAAATTATCTTGCAAAATATAATAATAGGAATTATGATTAAATTGTACTGCAAAATGATGGTCGAAAAGTTTCTCATGTATATATGCAGAGCAGTTTATCATAAACAGGCAGTGTCATTGATGCCGCAGCAAAGGAGCTTGTTATGGGAATGTTTCAGCAATTGGAGATTGGCGATAAAGTTACTCCTGAGATCGATTGGGAGATGACCCCTGAACTCACCTTCGGGACTTTTGAATCCTGGGGAGGGCGTGAACAGCTGAGGAGTAGAATAACCGGCACCGAGCGGGTGTATTATTTCTTTATCGATAACTGGGAAGAAGAACCGAAACTTTGTCTGATGGAACGTGGGGTGAAGTATGCCAAAGTTCTGGCAGAGATCAAGGCTCCGCGGCAGATGATGGAGAACTGTGTCAGGAACCAGGGGAGTTCTTCGCTGTTTGAGAAAAGCTATGCCATCGATGCCGATATCAAAGAATGGCTTATCGGCAATATTTTGGCTAAAGATAATCCTGCAGCAGTGATTCCCATACGGGAGGAAAAAGAGATCGAGGATATGGGGGATGCCCTGCCTCTTCTTGCGGACGCAGAACCCTGTGAAAACTGTGTTGATTTACCTTCTGCCCATTCCTTTATAAACGATGGTGAACTCGGACCGTTGCTGGAAAAATGGAATCTGTTTGATACGGAGCATAATCCGGAAGGGAATTTTGAGAATAAGCTGCTTGATCCTGCAGATGGAAAAACTGTTGTGGATCAGCGTACCGGCCTTATGTGGCAGCGGGGCGGACTTGATATTACCGCTGTTCGCAGTATGAAACGGAATATCGAACAGTTGAACAAAGAAGGTTTCGCCGGATATCATGACTGGAGAATGCCCAGCATGGAAGAGGCAATGTCCCTGATGGAACGTGAAAAAAACGCCAAAGGAACATATCTCCACCTCTGTTTTTCCAAGGATCAGCCCTTTATCTTTGTGGAAGCCCAGCGTAAACCCGGCGGATACTGGTTCGTCGACTACAAACAGGGAAGGGCCTTCTGGTCGTCAGGTACGATTCCCGGAGGATTTGCACGCCTGTGCAGGACGGTGTAGGGGAAAATTTGTGACGGGAAAAAGTGCTGCTGCTGGAAGCCCTCATTCCAGGATCCCATCCTTCCAGTCTTAGCTCACCATCAAACAAAAACCGCCCATGATTTATTAAGAATCATGGGCGGTTTGTTGTACCTGGTGGGTCGTCGGGGAGTCGAACCCCGGACCTGCTGATTAAGAGTCAGATGCTCTACCAATTGAGCTAACAACCCGGATAATTTTTTACAGATATTGCGAAAGAATTATTAGCATACAGGATGGAATCCGTCAAGCTCGGTTGCAGTGGTAATCACATTCTCTTATCTGTGCTTAACGCTTTTTGTCTGCACCTGGGCGATACGTTCTCCGCTCATATTGGAAAAATTCTCACATTCCCGCTTATTAAGAAAGGGGCATGTCTCGGTCATAAACCATTTTTGTTTGGGGCACCAGAATCGGTTTTTGAAAGGTTCGTTGCAACCCTTTTTGGTTAAGAGCCTGCGTTTGCGATTTCCGTAACTGACGTCCCTGTCTTGTATAGAAAACTGCCATAGTGTCATGTTGCCCTCCTCAATCCTTGAGAATATTGATGAACAAACTATGACACTGTATCGGCATATTTCCCGGAAATATTAAGGGAAATATACAAAATCTATTACACAACCTGGTTGTGTCTTTCCTTATGCGGTCTGGTTTGCGGCTTCTGTTACCTGTAATACAAACTGGGGCTACCCATGGTCATCAGGGATTTATGGAGGTTTCTGCGGAAATCACGTCGATCCCAGATACCTTGGATATGTCCGCGCTTCAGGGCATTACGGGCTGAATGGTAATCCGGCGGGATGTCAATTCCTGTTGTCTCCCGAATAACCCTGTGCCCGGCAAAACCGATGCGGCTGGAGCGGATGGCAAACTGATAGGGGGAGCAGCCGAGAAAGCTGGCAACCGGTCCGGCATAGGAATTGTTGTCGTAGACGACGATGTAGAGACCTCCAGCATCGATATATTCACGAACAGCCATGGTGCACTTGGGCATTTGTGTGACGCCCAGTGTTCCTTCCTGGATACGGATGCCGCCAGTGGTGTGTACATAAGAGAGCAGAGGGCGCTTTTTTCGTTTCGCCAGTTCACATGCCTGCACAAATTTCTCACCTTCTGCGGAGCCCACAGTCCCCTGACGAAAATCAGCATAGAGCATGGAGACAACAATCTTTATATCCATCACCTCTGCTTCAAAGGTGAGGTTGCCTGCGTTGCGTCCGGTCTTCTTTTTTGCAAGTTTCAGCCGTTCGTCAAATCCTTTGTAACCAAGCGGATTGCCAGACCGGATATCTGTGTTAAAGAGCTGAACACTGTCGGGATCAAAAATATTGTGGAGATACCACTTATGTTCGAGGGGGAAGTGATGGCCGCATGTCTCACAGACTCCTGCAAATTCACCAAACAGATCCGGTACCCAGAGATCCTTGCATCCGTATTTCTTGGCATTGGGACATGTGACAGTCCTATCCTCGTTGGCGAGGGGGCTGGTGTAGGTGTCTGTCAGTTCCAACGGATCCTGCACAAAGTCGGAACTGTCTGATGCGGATTTGTTATAGGTTATTCGCAGGACGGGTGCATTCTTTTTCGGCTTGTCTTTGGCGAAGAAGTCCTTAACCGTATGCAGCGGGGTGGAGAGTTTCTTCAGGACAACGGATCCCTCCCCGGACACATCTTTGATGACTTTTTTCATCTGTTTGTGAGATGATTTCACCACATCATAGCGAAGGTTGTAATAAATCTTTTCGTTTTTTTCCTGAAACTGTTTAAAAAATGATTCTGTGGGCAGCGGCATTCCTTCAAATCCGTGCATTCCCATTTGCCGGTATTTCCTGGAGCGCTGAATCAGCAGGCGGCGGGTCTCGTCACTGTTAAGATCCCAGGGGATGTCTACGGCGAGATCTTTACGTTCTGTTTTCTGTTTTTTCCGTTTGTTTTCCCAGTCGCGAAATGCCTTGAAACTTTTTGTGTTCAGGACCACTTTGTCTGTTGCCCGGGTAATCTCAGAGCGGAGCTGGGCAAAAAAGGCAAAGTCGTCGTGCCGTGCGCCAAGGGGCGGTTCTTTGACTATGGCATCAATTGTTCCGAGATTTCGGTTGTCAAGAGCGGTAAGTTTCAGTCGTTCTGCACACACCTCAATCAGTTCTTTGGGGACTTTTTCCCCTTCCCGGATTCGCCCTTCAATGGCGGCGGCACCTTCCGGTGAGATAACCGAGTAGTAGCCGTGGGAACACATAAGGCGGAAATCTGAGAGCCCGATGGCCTCTGCACCACCTGAACCGCCCTCGGAAATCATGGAGATGATGGGAACACGCAGCTTGCTCATGGCGTAGATATTTCTGGCGATCTGCTGGGCAGCCCCCGGATATTCTTCGATGGGGAAAGAGCCGGGGGTGAAGATGTAAAAATGAATGGGGATGCCCTCTGTCTCGGCAACCTTCATGTAGCGAAGGGCTTTTTCGTTGCCCTCCGGACGACATGAACCGCCATTACGGAATTCCTCACCGTGACCGGTCTCCTGACCGATGACCATAACCGTTGCCGTGTAGGGTTTGCCCTTGATTCGCCGGACGATGGTCGCCTTGGCACAAACCATGGCAGGGTCGATATTGGCATCGTCCTGACCACCGAGTTCGGTGTAGTCTTCATAGACATTTTCCAGGATATCCTTCAGACTGAACCGTTCAATGGTGCGCACAATGCGTACCCGTTCCATGGGCGTCAGCTGTTCTTCGGCACGTTCCTCCAGGAAACTGATGGATTCGTCCAGTTTGCGGATTTCGCCTTCAAACTCTTCTTTGCTCAGTTCGTAAGGGTTCTGTTTAAGGGAGGTGCATGTTTCCTGAAAGCCGAAGAGGTTACCCCAGTTGGTAAAATCTTTTATCTGGATCAGGTAGTTTATGCGCTCCTCAATTTTCTGAAGCCTTTTTAATAATTCATTCATAGGTATGCTGTGTGTGTTCTAACCCTGGTAAACGGCAAGTAAAGCCGGCACTTTTTCAGTAGCCCCCGGGGAGTATAAGCGGTCTTGTAACGTACTGTTAATAAACACCAAAAGAAGTTGTCGGACGTTAAAAAGTCAGGAGTCGATTCAGGTTGTTTCGCAGGTAGTCCAGGTTGGTGACGATGGGCTGACCTTTTGAATCCTGTCCTTTAATACTGGTTTCGTTAATAAACTGAGCAGCCCGCTTCTTCGCCTCTTCGACACTTTCCCCCCAGACCAGCGCGAGGGCCAGATTGGGATCATATTCACTGGGGATGGTGTAGGGGCGGTCGAAGGGGACGTGGGAATACACCACGGACCAGTCATGTTCAGGGAAGGTGAAGTCTGTAATGGTGCCGATCCAGGGAGCAAAGCCGCGGTTGGTGTCTTCTGCCACGATACGCAGCTCTATGGATGCCCCCTTGAATTCAACCTGATTCTGCTTGTAGCCGATTTTTTCGCCGAGGGCGAGTCGGATCTGTTCCCGGATCAGGTTGGGATGTTTGCCGTCCAGATAACTGATGCGGGCGGAGACATCATTTTCCACCTGTATCCGCGTGTTGACCTCGAGCAGGTAGGGCTGCCCCGAACGGGAGACTATCCATTCCCATGTGCCCACGTTGTCGTAGCGAACGTGAGCTGCAAGTCTCAGGGAGTACTCGACAATCTGGTCAAGAACCTTCTTTTCGTCAAAGTCGTAATCAAAGCAGGATGCATGAAATCCGGGTGCTGCCTCCACGCGTTTCTGACGTCCGGTGGATTGAATGGTACAGTTCCGGGAGGAAAAATGAATCCGCTCACCATGCCGGGAACAGAGCAGCTGCACCTCAAGGTGGTTGTAGTCTGTGAGGCACTGTTCGATAAGAACGCCGCCATCGCCGAACTGCCGTTTGGCATAGTTCTGTACTTGTCGATAGATGCGGCGGAACTGCTCGAGTTCTGTGACTTCCTCAATACCCATGCCGCCGCCGCCCGCTGCAGCTTTTACAAGGATTGAGGGATTTTTGATTCCCTGGCTTGTCTGATCTTCCATGAGTTCCCTGGCGATCTCTTCAGCCTCCATTTCGTTATAGATGGGGCTGTCGGTTCCGGGAATGGTCGGGATGTTGAGTTTGTTGGCCACCCGTTTTGTGTTGATTTTATCACCGAGGTTTTTTACCACTTCCCAGTTCGGACCAATAAAGATCAGGGAGCGGTCGCGGATGGAGGCACGTCTTGCAAAGCGAAAGTCTTCCGAGAAAAACCCGTACCCGGGGTGGATGGCAGTGCAGCGGGTGTGGTCTGCCACTGCGAAGAGATCGTTTGGTTCGGTGTAGCTTGTGATGCACCAGGCATTTTGCTGCGGACCGTCGGTGTTGTTTAACTGGACATGTTCAGAGTCTTTGTCCGCTTCGGTGTAAACGACCACGTAATCAAGACCGAGGTCTTTGCAGGCGTTCATGATGCGGATGGCAATTTCGCCCCTGTTTGCTATCAGGACCTTTCCTTCCAACGTGTTCCTCTTGTAAGTAGTCGGGATGGCAAGAAAAAAAGCCATGCCTGAATAAAATTAAAAAGTATATCTGATTTCTTTTGCGACAATATTTAATCCTGTCTACTATAGTCAGATGGAGGAAATTAGAAAAGAAAAAATGTCTCCCCGAAAAAATCAGTTCAGATTCCCGGCAGTTGGCCTTACTGTTTTGCTGCTTTGGGCCGCCCTTCCCGGAGGGGGAGGATGGCTGCCGCTGCTTGGGCTTGCCTGTGTGCCGTTGTTTGTCTGTATCTGCCAAAGCAGCAGGCGTCAGGCCATGTTTCTTGGTCTGTCTGCCGGTTTTTTCTTTTTTCTTGCCGAACTGTACTGGATCGTCTCCGTACTTGGTCAGTACGGCGGGCTGCCCTTATACCTCTCGCTTCCGGCACTGTTGCTTTTGTCGCTCTATATGGCATGCTATATGATGATATTTGCCTGGCTGGCAAATGTGTTTGTCAATCGATTTTCATTTGCCCTGTGTCTGTGGCTGTTGCCCGCCGCCTGGACAGGGCTTGACTGGTTGCGCTCTTTTGCGGGCAGCGGCTTTCCCTGGATGGATCTGGGCTACGGCGTTACTTTGCAGCCTGTTTTGATGCAGGCGGCAGATATTGCGGGACATTACGGGCTGACCTTTCTGGTGATTCTGCTTAACACCCTGTTTGCCTTTGTGTGCCTGCACAGGAAAGATACAGCTCTTTGTCTGCGACTGACTCTGCCGGTGGCAGCTCTTTTACTGATGGCTGGCGGCTATTCGGTAATTCGCTGGCAGCAGATTTCTGCAGAAGAAGGGGGGGAGGCGCTGAATATCGCCGTTGTGCAGAGTAATGTGGATCAGGCTCAGAAATGGAATCCTGCCCGACAGCAGCAGACGATTCTTGACTTCATCACCCTCAGTTCACAGGTGATGAAAGATTCCCCCCGACCGGATCTCGTGGTCTGGCCGGAAACGGCACTTCCCTTTTTTCCTGTGCACCATCCACTGTTGGCCCCAATTGCAGATTTTCTGAAATATGAAAAGGTTATGCTCCTGACGGGTGCTCCCTGGTATGAACGTCCCGGGAATCCTGAGGGGAAGGTGAAGTTTTTTAACTCCAGCCATCTCTTTGATACTACTGGGGAAATTGTCGGAATGACGTCGAAGACGCACCTTGTGCCTTTTGGCGAGTATGTGCCCATGCAGGATCTGCTGCCCTTCATCGCTCCTCTGGTTGAGGCGGCGGGAGATTTTACAGCGGGCAGGATTCAATCGCCTCCTGCTTGTCAGAAGGCGAATATTGGGGTATTAATCTGTTTTGAATCCATATTTCCGGAAATATCCAGAAAGTGGGTGGACACAGGGGCAAATATACTGATAAATATCACAAACGATGCCTGGTACGGTCGTTCGAGTGCTCCGTATCAGACACTTGCCATGACCCGTATGCGGGCAGTGGAGACGCGACGTTCGATTGTGCGTTCGGCAAATACCGGATTTTCCGCATTTATAGATCCTCTTGGGCGTCTGCTGCAGTTGTCGCCGCTGTTTGAACCCTGGCAGGCCGTGGAGAGGATGCCGCTGCGTGAAGGGCGAACCCTGTTTGTCCGGGGCGGATATCTTTTTGCTCCGTTGTGCTTTGTTTTTGCATTTTTGGGACTGGCGGCCGCAGTGTTTGGAAAGGGAAAAATGAAACATGATGACCACTGAAGCCCGGATACCTGAAAAATGGAACTTCGTGTTTTGTTTTACAGTTTTTCAGGAGTTAGGCACCAAAAGAAAAAATAATAAAGGTGACTGGAGTCACCATTTACTGGAGTACCCATATGTCAACTGAAACAGGAGCTGCCGTTTCCAAACAGAAACTGCAGGATCTCAAAGGCCGGATGCTGGCCTTGAAGGAGCATCTTTGACCTTGCCAGACGAAAAGATGAATTAGAACGTCTGGAACAGCAGACCCTGATGCCGGGGTTCTGGGATGATGCCGATGCCGCCCGCAAGGTGCAGAAGGATCTGGGGCAGCTGCAGGATATTATTAAGAGCTGGGAAGGTGCCTGGGAAGACTTGGAAGAGACGGAACTGCTGCTTGAGATGGCGATGGAGGAAAATGACTCTGCCATAGAACATGAGGTAGCGGATTCTTTACCGGGAATTGAAGAAAAACTCGATATTGCTGAACTGGAATGTATGTTTTCCGGTGAACATGATGCGGCAAATGTTATTATGTCCATCCATGCCGGGGCAGGTGGTACCGAAGCTCAGGATTGGGTGGGAATCCTTCTGCGTATGTATCTGCGCTGGGCGGAAGCCAAGGGGATGAAGGCGGATATTCTTGATCTGCAACCCGGTGACGAAGCAGGCACTAAAAGTGTTACCCTTATGATCAAAGGGCGTTATGCCTACGGCTATATGCGTTCGGAACTTGGTATTCACCGATTGGTGCGGATCTCTCCATTTGATGCAAGCGGCAGAAGGCATACCTCTTTTGCTTCGGTGATGGTGATGCCGGAGCTTGATGACAGCATTGATGTGGATATTGATGACAAGGATCTGCGTGTTGATACCTACCGTGCAAGCGGTGCCGGCGGGCAGCATGTGAACAAAACGGATTCTGCCATTCGTCTTACCCATATTCCCACCGGGACGGTGGTACAGTGCCAGAATGAGCGATCCCAGCATCGCAATAAAGATATGGCGATGAAGATGCTTGTGTCTCGTCTGTATGAGCTGGAAAAAGAGAAACAGGCTGCCCAGCAGGAAGGGTTGCATGGAGACAAAAAGGAGATTGCCTGGGGCAGTCAGATCCGCTCCTATGTGCTGCAGCCGTACCGGATGATCAAGGATCACCGCACTGAGGTTGAGCAGGGCAATGTTGACAAGGTACTTGACGGTGGTATCGATGTATTTATCAAGGCATACCTGCTTTGGGCGAAGTAAAGAGCCTCCGTGCCTGATCCCGTGTCTGCAGCTTCCACATGTGCTAAATGCGGTGCCTGTTCCGTTGTCTGTCCTGTCTATCGGGTAAGTGGTAATGAGGCACATATTGCCAGGGGGAAGCTTCATCTGCTTGATGTGCTGGGGCTGCATGAGGGGGGGAAAGAGTTTGTTGATATCTTTTCCGCTTGTCTGCTGTGCGGAGCGTGTACGGCGGTGTGTTCCAGGAATATAGATATCACCGCAGAGCTTGTACAGGCACGTTCCGCTTTTTCTTCCCATGCCGGTCCCCATGGATATGAAAAATATCTGCTGCGGAAACTTTTCGATTCTCCGGCTGGTCTGAAGAGCGGCGCTGTTCTTGGACGTACTGCAGAAAAACTGCTTGCCCCCCGGCTGCCGAAGGATTCCGGGCTCAGGATACGCCTGGCGCTGTTTTCCGGGGAAGATCCTGCTCCTGCAGGGAAGGGGAGGGGGCGGCAGAATAGTGGGGAGAAGTTAAGTTGGTTTCCCGGCTGCACGGCTCAATATCTCTTCCCAAATGTTGCTTCTTCCTGTGAGATTCTGCTTGCGGATCACGGGTATAGCCTGATTGCTGCAGATGGTCTCGCCTGTTGCGGGCTTGCTGCTCTTGCTGCCGGAGACGTAGAGAGCGCACGAAAGAACGGGCGAAAAAATATCAGGGCCCTTGAGTCCACCGAGGGAGATATCCTGGTTTCCTGTGCTTCATGTTTTGCCCATCTGCAGCACTATCCAAAGCTCTTTGCGGATGATCCCGGATGGGAGGTGCGTGCTCGGACAATGGCAGGGAGGCTACGGGAAATAAGTGCCTTTCTGGCATCATCTGCAACGGGCAGTCGGGAAAGGAGCGGCAGGCAGATTCGTGTCTTTTATCACGACCCCTGCCACATGCGTTTCGGGGCATCCGGTACAGATCAAAGCCGGAAACTGCTGGCGGAAACCGGCAGAGCTGAGATAGTCGAGCTTGCTGACGGTCCCCGCTGCTGCGGTCAGGGCGGACTTTTTCATATAGCATATCCTGAGATCGCAAAGGACATACGGGACAGGCTTGTTGCGGATGTTCTTGACCTGTGCCCAGATTTTGTCACAACCAGCTGTTCCGGGTGCCTGATGCAGTGGCGGCAGGGGCTTGCAGCAGCAGAAAGTGATGTGAAGGCGGTGCATCTTGCCGACTTGCTGAAACAGCTGCAGCAATAATTCCGATTCGTCCTTGCGGGGAGTGAGCAGGGAGTGTAATAAAAGGGAACAAAAACTGAGAGTGGTTTTCGTTACAGAAATCTCTGTTAATTGCTTGCGGCTTTTTACGGGGAATCATAAAATACTTTCACTGGATACAAGGGTATGTCGTACACACCGGTTGTAGGAAAATCCATCCGGCAGCAGCTGGAAAAACGGGAGGAGGAGATCCTCTCCCCCTATGCGACCCTGAACAAGAACTCCAGGGGACGTATGCTGGTGGAAAAAGGTGATACCTGCGATATTCGCATGCCCTTTGCCAGGGATCGTGACCGTATTACCCATTCCAAGACCTTCCGCCGCTTAAAACATAAGACGCAGGTCTTTCTTGCCCCCGCAGGAGACCATTACCGGACGCGTCTGACCCATGTCCTTGAAGTGTCGCAGATTGCTCGAACCATCAGTTCGGCGCTCTGTTTGAATGCCTCTCTGACTGAGGCCATTGCCCTTGGGCACGATCTTGGGCATACGCCCTTTGGACACGCTGGAGAGGCAACGCTGAATGAACTGCATCCCAGTGGCTTCAGGCATTACGTGCACAGTCTGCGGGTGGTTGATTTTCTTGAGAACAAAGGGAAGGGGCTGAATCTGACCTTCGAGGTACGTAATGGTATCATTAAACATTCCAAGGGGAGAAATGATATCTTCCCCGAAGATGATTCAGAACTGCCGGTAACCCTTGAAGGGCAGGTGGTTCGGGTGGCGGATATCGTCGCCTATGTCAATCATGATATGGATGATGCTCTGCGGGCGGGGATATTGAAAGAGAACGATCTGCCGGCAGATATCTGTGCGGTTATCGGGGAGAGGCATTCCAAGCGGACAGGAGCCATGGTTCGTGATCTGATTGTAGAAACCCTGGGTGCCCGTGATGGCAGGCTGCATGTGAGTAAAAAAATGCTGAAGGCCATTACAGATCTTCGGATGTTTCTCTATGAAAATGTGTACCGCTATTACCGGGTGCACAACGAGTTTGAAAAGGCCCAGCGTATCATTCGTGATCTGTATTCATACTTTATGGAAAATGGTCTGGGATATTTTGACGGGAATGCATGGAAGTCCAGAGGGCAGGATGCATGGGACAGTGAGCAGGTTGCCCATCGTCAGGTGTGTGATTTTATTGCCGGTATGACCGATCGTTATGCTCTGAGAATCTATGAACAGATTTTTCTTCCCAAGCCATGGAGCATCCGAATTTGATCTGAAAGTTTTGCAGATCTCCAACACCGGTGGCGAGCGGTAAGCCGGCATAAATACCTTACAGGTTCAACTCTGTTGAAGCATGAAAAGTCCCGTCTCCATGGGGCTTTCACATATAAAGACAAAGCCTATTACACAAAAGACAGTCAATTATGAATATGAAAGAGAGTGGAAAGACTCTGGCAAAGAGTTATGAGTTTGATAATGTAGAAGAAAAATGGCTGCAACGCTGGACTGAAGCCGGATCCTTCCGGGCGACCATGGAAGAGGGAAGGCCTTCCTTTTCGGTGGTTATTCCTCCCCCGAACGTCACCGGTGTGCTGCATGTCGGTCACGCCCTGAATAACACTATGCAGGATGTACTGGTGCGCTATCATCGTATGTGCGGTGACAACACGGTGTGGATTCCCGGTACCGACCACGCCGGTATCGCCACCCAGAACGTGGTTGAACGGCAGCTGGCAACGGAGGGAAAAAATCGGCATGATCTCGGGCGGGAGGCCTTTATTGAGCGTGTCTGGGAGTGGCGGAAAGAGAAAGGCGGAACCATTATCAATCAGCTCAAACGTATGGGGGCGTCCTGCGACTGGGAGCGTGAACGCTTCACCATGGATGAAGGATTGTCCGTGTCGGTGCGTGAAGCCTTTGTTGATCTGTACAAAAAGGGGCTGATTTATAAGGGGGATTACATCGTCAACTGGTGTCCCCGCTGTCTCACCGCCCTTGCTGATGATGAAGTGGAGCATGAGGACAAAAAAGGCAAGCTGTATCACATCCGCTATCCCTTCGCAGACGGTTCTGGACATGTGGTTGTCGCCACAACCAGACCCGAGACCATGCTCGGTGATACCGGTGTCGCCGTGCATCCTGATGATGAACGGTACAGCCATCTCGCTGATGTGGGGATCAGACTCCCCCTTACCGATCGTACTATTCCGGTTGTGTTTGACCATCACGTGCAGAAAGATTTTGGAACAGGGGCCTTAAAGGTCACGCCCGCCCATGACCGTGATGATTATGAAATCGGATTACGGCACTCTTTGGATATTCTGAAGGTGATGGATGATCATGGTGTGATGAATGAGGCAGCTGGAGCGTATGTGGGGCTTGATCGTTTCAAATGCCGGAAACAGATTGTCAGTGATCTGGAGGAACAGGGCTTTCTGGAGGAGATTGAAGATTATGACCATGCAGTGGGGCAGTGTTACCGCTGTGCCACCGTGGTTGAGCCGACCACCTCGCTGCAGTGGTTTGTCTCTGTTCGTCCCCTTGCCGACAAGGCTGTTGCCGCTGTGAAAGATGGACGTATCACGATTTATCCCAAAACCTGGTACAATACTTTTTACTCCTGGATGGATAATATCCGCGACTGGTGTATTTCCCGGCAGATCTGGTGGGGGCACCGTATTCCTGCCTGGACCTGCAGCGACTGCGGCGAACTGATGGTGGAGTCGGCTGATCCGGAATGCTGCAGTAAATGCGGTTCTAAAAATATTGTTCAGGAAACAGATGTGCTTGATACCTGGTTCTCTTCAGCCCTCTGGCCTTTTTCCACCATGGGCTGGCCGGAAAAGACTCAGGAGCTGGAATTTTTCTATCCCACGTCGGTGCTGATTACCTCCTTTGACATCCTTTTCTTCTGGGTGGCGAGAATGATGATGTTCGGGCTTCATTTTATGGAAGATGAAGTGCCGTTTAAAGATGTGTATCTGCATGCACTGGTGCGTGATAAGCATGGCAAAAAAATGTCAAAATCCACCGGCAATGTGATTGATCCGCTGGTGGTCATGGAGCAGTACGGAACAGATGCCATGCGTTTTACCCTCACCGCCTTTGCCGCTCAGGGACGCGAAATAAAGCTCGATGAAGAACGCATTGAAGGCTATCGTTTTTTCATCAATAAAATATGGAATGCAGCCCGTTTTGCTCTGATGCATGTTGAAGGCTGCGATACTGATATCACCGATGTGGTGAAGAATCATCGGGAACTGCCCCTTATTCATCAGTGGATATTGAGCAGGATCGCCAGGACCATCGAAGATGTGCGGCGGGCTCTTGATGAGTATCGATTTAATGATGCGGCGTCTGTCCTCTATCAGTTTATCTGGCATGAGTTCTGCGATTGGTACCTTGAGTGGATCAAATCTGATCTGTTCAGTAAGGACGAAGTCCTTCGGGATCAGGCAAGGGGAACGCTGCTCTATGTTTTAGAAACCGTGTTGAAACTTATCCACCCCATCACTCCCTTTGTCACAGAAGAGATCTGGAGTGTGCTGCCGGGAGAACGTGCCCTTCTTGTTAGCAGTGAGTATCCGCAGGGTGAAGAGCAATGGAAGAATGACGGGGCAGAGTCCCGGGTGGATTTGCTTATGGGAATTATCACTGGGTTTCGTAATATTCGCTCCGAGGCGGATGTGCATCCTTCGGCGAAGATTGATGCCTTTATTATCTGTGCTGATAAGGGAAATGCAGAGTTTATCCGTTCGTTTTCAACGTCCCTCTCCGATATGATCAGGCTGGAGTCTCTTAGCGTTGACCAGGAAGGGGAAAAACCAAAAGATGCCGCCACGTATATCTACCAGGATATAGAGTTGTATGTTCCTTTAAAAGGACTGGTGGATGTTGACAAGGAGCGTGAAAAACTCGCCCGGGAACGGGGAAAAATCGACAAGTCTCTCAAGCAGATAAACGGAAAACTGGGGAATCAAAAGTTTCTTGCCAATGCTCCGCCTGAAATTGTTGCCAAAGAGCAGGGGAAAAAAGAGGAGCTCGAGGCAAAACTAGCCAAGATCAATGAGGCGGAGAGGAGACTGGAAGAGATTGGATAGCTTGCAGCTGCATACACTTCTTCGCTCATTTCTTAATGAAGATATCGGGCATGGCGACATCAGCAGCGAGTCGCTGTTTTCGCAAGACGATACGGGGCGGGCAATACTTGTATCCCGGGAATCCTTTGTTGCCGCCGGTGCAGGAAGTGTTGCCGCCGAGGTCTTTTTGCTGCAGAATCCGGATATTAAGGTGAGCGATGTGGTGAAAGATTCCACCCCTGTGGCTGCTGGTGATACCCTTCTGTGCGTCAGTGGTCCGGTACCTGATCTTTTAAAAGCCGAGCGGGTGGCGTTAAATCTTCTGCAGCGTCTGTCCGGGATTGCAACGATCACAGCTGCCTTTGTGGAAAAGGTTAAACCCTATCCTGTGCGTATAACAGACACCCGCAAAACGACCCCCGGGCTGCGGCTTCTGGAAAAATACGCCGTGCGGGTCGGGGGCGGGGCTAATCACCGCTTTAATCTCAGTGATGGTGTCCTTATTAAGGATAATCATATCGCCGCCTGCGGTTCTCTCAGTCGTGCTGTAAGAACCCTGCGTGCAAACGTTCCGCACACCCTGAAAATCGAAGTGGAGACGGACACCCTTGAGCAGGTTCGTGAAGCATTGGATTGCGGTGCGGATATCATCATGCTCGACAATATGCGTCCAGCTCAGTTACGGCAGGCTGTAGCTATGATTGACGGGAGGGCTGTAACAGAGGCTTCCGGAGGCGTCACCCTGGATACGGTTGCGGCAATTGCAGCGTCTGGTGTGGATGTCATATCCGTTGGTGCTTTGACCCACTCAGCCCCTTCCTGCGATGTTGGTATGGACTGGGCAATGTCTTGATTTTTCTGTCTGAATAACTCTTTTGTAAGCAACATCCCTGTATAATAGAAAAATTCTTGATTCTTTGCTGTAAAGTGTGCATACTGAAATACGTAGGTTGTTTGTTATTTTGTTGAATAAAACTTGAGGTCTGAAAAAGGAATTCGATTATGCGTTGTCCAAAATGCGGGTATATTACATTTGATCACATGGATACCTGTCTGAAGTGTAAGAAAAATATTTCAGGCAATGAGAGTGTGGTGGCAGGTACAACATACCATGCAGCAGCACCGTCATTTCTTCGTTTTAATAAGACTGCAGATACTGCTGAAGAGGAAGACTCCGAGCTGACCACTGCAATGGACAGTGATGAGAGTAGTTTTGAGTTTACCGATCCGGATCTGAATGCCCTGACAGAAGAAGCTGAGGACTTTGTCTTTACAGAGGATAGTAATGATGAAGAAGAACTGGTCGTAATTGAGGAAGAGACGGAAGAAATTGCTCCCCTTGAGGAGGAGAGTGTTGATCTGGGAGAAGATGAATTCCTCCTGGAGGCTGATGATGATATTGGATCGGATCTCGATGAAGAAACGGCTGAATCAGCCTTTGCCATCCCCGATGAATTGTCTGATATCTCAGATCTTGCACCTCCTGTCCAGGAAAGTGAAGAAGACGGGATGGAGTTATCTCTTGACGAGGACCTGAGTGCTGATGCGAATGCGGAGCTTGATGGCTTTGATTTTGATTTGGATTTAGGTCTTGGCGATGAGGCGGGACAGGAAGTTGAGGTCGAAGTTGAATCGCTGTCTCTTGATGATATTGACCTTTCAGAAGAAGAGATAGGGGCTGAAGACGATGATCTTGACGGTTTGAATGTGGATCTTGATCTGGATTTGGGGACGGAGGATAATGTTGAGTCTGAAGAAGACGAATCTCCCGGCAGTCTGGATGGACTCTCCCTTTCCCTCGATTAAAAGAGACACTTCTGCAGGAAACACGAAAATATATTGACACTTACTGGAATGTTCAGTAAATAGCACTGCACACGAGGTGCCGGGATAGCTCAGTCGGTAGAGCAACGGACTGAAAATCCGTGTGTCCCTGGTTCGATTCCTGGTCCCGGCACCACAGTAGTTTTAATGGGTTAAGTCATTAATTTGGCTTAACCCATTTTGCGTTTCAGGTCTGTTTTTCCCAAAATGGATCTAACCATGCTTACTCATAGTTACCCATCATACCGGAATAGAGTTTATTTAACGCTTTTCCGTCATTGTTGTTCACTGCATTCTTGAGGTACTTTGTGTAAACCTTAATGATCATGTCAGTATCTCTATGACCATGACATGGGCAATCCATAATGGCTTTTCGCTAAGGCTTATGTAGCCGTGCACGAGCTTTGAAGCTAAAAATGTATTTTAGAAATTGGGTTTGAAAAACCTATGTATCGTTTTGCTCGTACCGTTTACTTTTTGTACAAAATGATGAGTGACGTAGACATGGCAGAGATTCTTTTTTGTTGTTTGCGTGGTAACAAACAACATGTCTCTTGCCATGTCTTTTAGCAATTAATTCCTTTACAGGTACTCATTAACCGGATGAATCTTATTTTATCTTCTACAGGAAATGGTGGCGGTTAATTGTTCCTTGCACTAGTCTCATGGTAGGAATATATTGTGCCCATGATGCAAAAAAGGAGGCAAAAATGGAATCGGTGGGTCGCTTTTTCAGGGGACCTAAGCAAAGTTATTTTCTTTTTGGCCCGAGGGGTACAGGGAAATCAACATGGCTCAGGCAACAGTATCCCGATGCTCTTATTATAGATCTTTTGGCGCCGGAGGTGTTTCGTATATATTCGGCCAGGCCGGAACGGTTGCGTGAGAGTGTAAAAGGGGCAGAAGGGGAGACCATCGTAATTGATGAAGTTCAGAAAATTCCAGAGCTTCTTGATGTTGTGCATGAGTTGCTTGAGAGTGGTTCGGGATTACAATTTATTCTGACTGGTTCCAGTGCCCGTAAACTGAAAAGGACGGGAGTTGATCTTTTGGCAGGTCGTGCAATTGTCAAAACAATGCATCCTTTTATGGCATCTGAGCTCAAATGAATCGTTTAGCCTGGTTGATAATCTGCAATTTGGACTGGTGCCGTTAATTATCGGTTCTATGGATCCGGCAGAAACCCTCGCATCGTATGTTGCACTGTATTTAAGAGAAGAGGTGCAGATGGAAGGTGCTGTGCGGAATATTGGTGCCTTTAGTAGATTTCTTGAGGCAGTCAGTTTTTCTCACGGCATTACTTTGAATGTCTCCGAAGTGGCGAGGGCATGTCAGGTTAAACGGAAAACCGTGGATAATTATCTTGCAGTGCTTGATGACCTGTTGCTCTCTTATCGTGTACCTGTTTTTGCTAGGCGTGCTAAACGACATCTGGTTTCTCATTCTAAATTTTATTATTTTGATAGCGGTGTTTTTCGATCTTTGCGGCCGACTGGCCCCTTAGACAGCCCACAGGAAATTGATGGGGGAGCACTTGAAGGTCTTATTGCTCAGCATTTAAGGGCGTGGATTGCCTATGGTAATAAAGTCAGCACGCTGTATTACTGGCGAACAAAATCAGGAGTTGAAGTGGACTTTGTACTCTATGGAGAAGATACTTTTGTTGGTATTGAAGTAAAGAATTCTGCCAGGGTTACCAGCAAAATGCTTAAAGGGTTAAAGGCTTTCTCGGTAGACTATCCGGAGGCCCAGCTGTTACTTCTTTATCGTGGCGAGGAAAGGCTATTAATCAATAATATACTTTGTCTCCCATGCGACCAGTTTTTGCAGCAATTGATACCCGGTCAAGCAATAGTGAAACAGTCAGGAAATGTGAGCAATGACGAAAAGCAGTGATAAGAATATATTCTATGATTTGATTTTCCTGGGGCTCTGCCCAAAACCCCGAGGTTTTGTTGAATGAGGAGGAAAATACTCATTTCTTTGCTTGTCTTGAACAAAAAATAGCTATTTTTCCATCAATTACGGTGCTCACTCACAATGTACTTATTCAGGCTTACTGTTCATCACCGAGGTTAGCTTACCTTTCTACGTCTGCAGACTCCGCTTCAAGCACCTGCTTCACTGCTGCTGCAAGCGGGGCGAGCGTGTAAGGTTTTCGCATAAACATATTTGCTCCGAGTTCCAGGGTCTTTTCCACCGCTTCTGTTTCGGAAAATCCGCTGGTGATAATTGCCTTCTGACCTGGGCTGATGGCTGCAATCTGCTCGTAGGTCTGCTGTCCACTGATGCCGTTGTCCATAACCATATCGAGGAGGAGCAGATCTACCCTGTTTTCTTTTACGTATTCAACAGCCTCTTCGCCGGAACCGACTGATTCAGCCTTGTAGTTCAGTACAGAAAGCATCTGTACAGCAACATCGCGCTGCTGTGCTTCATCATCTATCACCAGTATTTGTTCACCGTTTCCGCGCAGCTCTTCAATTTCACGAGTTTCAGCCAGGCTGCTCACGTCCTCCCTGACGCCCGGGAAGTAGAGGTCGAATCGGGTGCCCTTGTGGCTGCTTGCAATGGTTACCGCTCCTCCGTGATCCTGCATGGTGTTCCAGACAATTGCAAGACCCAAGCCCGTGCCGCTGCGCCCCATTTTCTTTTTTGTGTAGAAGGGTTCGAAGATGTGTTCCAGGTCTTTTTTGCTGATCCCCTTCCCGCTGTCTGCCACACTGACAACGACATATTCGCCTGTTGCCAAATACTGATTTTCGGAAACCGGCCTGTCCACATATTGATTCTGCGTGGAGATGGAGATGGTGCCGACATCCTGCATGGCTTCGAGTCCGTTGTTTAAAAGATTCATCAGGCATTTTTTAATATGAACAGGAGAACAGGAAATGTTCAACAGATCGGGGTCGTATCTCTGTACGCAGCGAACAAGGGGATGGTGCAGCTGGGTTTGCTGAAATTCAGGTGACTCCAGATATTCTTTGATCAGATCATTCATATCTGTAATATATTTTTCACTTGCCACCCCCCTTGCCACAGTTAGCAGGTCGGTTACCACTGCTGCAGCCCGTTTGCCGGAATCCTGGATCTTCTCCACGGTTTTCCGCTGACTGCTGTCCCGGGGCATGTCGAGAAGGAGCAGTTCGGGATAACTGACGATACCGGACAGAATATTGTTGAGATCATGGGCGACTCCGCCTGCCATAAGTCCGATAGCTTCCATTTTGCCGGCTCTTTGGGCCTTTTCTTCAGCAATTTTGCGTATTGTCATTTCCTTTTCAAGCTTGCGGCTGCGTTCGTCCACCCGATTTTCAAGCTCCCTGTTGTTTTGTTCCAGGGAGCTGTTGAGGTCGACAATTTTTTGTACCAGGCGTCCGTAACTGCTGCTTAGTATCAGAAAAGAGAGGATTAAGATGACAGCGCTAATGGAAAAGATACTCAGCAACAGGTGATTTTGTCGTGTGATTTCTTCGGAGATATCGAGAGCTGCAACGAGGCTTCCCTGCACCTTGTTCTCAAAATTGTTCAGCTCAAGAACCTTTACAAGGATGTAGGGTCTGCCCTGCAGAATTATTTGCTGTTGATGAAAAGACCAGTCATAATCCTCTTTTATTCCGGAAAACAGGTCGATGTCCCGGGCCTGCAGCATGTGTGTTTTTCCGGATTGAGAGGGGAGGGGGGATTTTTCAATAAACCGGGCAACGTCATTTGGAAGAACCATCGCCACAGGGATTTGCAGTTTTTCCCGGATGAGATCAGGCAGAAGGGTGCCATCTAAGCCGAACTGCACTGTTCCAATATGCTGCCCGTTGTAAAGAACCGGTTGCACGATACCATACTGAATGCCGTAGAAACCAGAGGTAAAACCGGCGTATGACTGTTTTGTCTGATTTGCGGCAGCCACGTCGGGACGCATTTCGCTGATATTGTCACCGGAATTTTGGGGAGCATGCACCCGGAGAAAGGCACGGTTGTCGGGTGTTATCCAGGCGAATGTGGCAAAATGGCTGCTTTCCTTACGCAGGGTCTCGAAAAAAGGAAGACTTAGCCGCAAGAGTTCTTCTTTGTCTCTTCTGGCAAATGCCTGCAGCAGTTTCTTGTGGCTGCCTGATGTCTCCGGGTTAACAAGGCTTTTGATTCGTTTTTTGAACTGACTGCTGTTCTGATTCTTTGCGACCTGCGTTATTGCACGGACACTTTTGACCCTCCCTTCAACATACCTGTCCAGACCTGTCTGGATGTTTTGCATCATCAGTCCGGTAAAAATTGCACAGATCAGTGCGATAAGGAGCATGATCGAACTGATGACTTTCCATTTTGTGTTCATTGTCGTGGTTTAGCGGATGCCATGTTCCTGCAGGCATGCAACATACTTTGTGTCCACTCCTTTGATATGGTCCACCAGCCAGCTTTTCAGGAAATCCATGATTTCTACAGAGATCGTAGAGTTTCCTTCCTGGAATTTTCGTTGAAAGTCGACTATCTGAGCAACCAGCTTTTTGTGCCGCTCCTTGTGGGCGGTAATGTCGGGATAATCACATTTCTGTAAAAGCCCTTCCTCGTAGGAAAAGTGTGTGGATGTGTAGTCAACAAGCTGGTTAAGAATAGTCCCCGCCTGCTGTGAGCCGCTGCCGCTTTTCATTGCCCGATGCAGATCGTTGATCAGATCGATAAGCTTGCGGTGCTGCTTGTCAATTTCACGGATATTAATCTGCACTGAGCTGTTCCAGTGAATGAGATCCCTGCCTGAAGAAGAGCTGTTTTGCGGTATCGAGCTCCGACTATTGCCCTGCCTGTTAATCTTAAACTGCTCAATCATTTTCTTCAGACCAAGCACGGTTTTTCCAAGATCTTTGGCCGTATCCTCAACATCTCTACTGGTGGTGGAAAGTTCTTCGGTCATGCTATGGACTTCTTCTATGCTGTCGGCTATTTCTGCGGAAGACGCAGAGCTTTGGGCTACGTTTTCATTGACCTCTCCAATACCCATGGCTGCCTGGGTGATGTTTTCGGTGATTTCGATGGTGGTTGCGGATTGTTCGGAAACGGCCCCTGCAATCGCGGCAACGATCTCGTCGACACGGGTGATAACATCTGTTATCTGCCTGATTTCATCCACAGTCTCGTTGGTTGATCCCTGCATTGCCTCAATGGAAGAACGGATTTCTCCGGTGGCATCGGCGGTTTGTTTGGCAAGTTCCTTGATTTCATTTGCCACCACCGCAAAACCTTTACCTGCTTCACCGGCTCTTGCTGCTTCTATGGTTGCATTCAAGGCGAGGAGATTGGTCTGTTCGGAAATATCTGTGATAACCTGGGTGACCTTGTTGATTTTGCTGGCGGCTTCGCCCAGGGCATCAACTTTTACGGTGGCACTGCCAGCGAGAGCTACTGCATCTTCTGTGATGACACGGGCTTCACTTGTCTTGGTGTCTACCTCGCTGATGGAGTTGGTAACCTCCTCCGAGGCTGCTGCAACGATGGATACGTTGGTGGATGCCTCCTCGCTGGCGGCGGCAACCGACTGCATATTACCGCTGAGTTCCTGGGTGGACGCGGCGACAATATTTGCCCGGTCTGAAACGGTATTGGAGTTTTCCCCCATGGATTGGGCGATCATGTTCAGTTCGTTGGAGTTGGAGCTGAGCCCCATAACGTCGTTGCTCATGCTTCCGATCATTTGATTGAGTCGATCTGACATACTGTTCAGAGCAGTTGCCAACTGCCCGAACTCATCTTTCTGCACGATATCAAGTCGGGTGGTGAGATCACCGTCTGCCAGGCTGTCAGCCATGGAAACAGCTTTGTTAAGAGTGGTGGTGATCAGGCGGGCGAGGAAAAATGAAAAGAGCAGGGCGAGAACAACGGCGATGAGAGAGCAGGCGATGGTGAGCCGCGACTTAAAGGTTGCATCGCTCTGCAGTTGTAAGTTGTTCGTTTGCACATGTTCGGAAACGACATCGGCTACGCTGTGCAGACCGGATTTGATCTGTTTGAGAGCGGTGCGGGTTTTTGTGTTGTATATCTGAAAGGCTTCATCCCGGTCTCCGTTATTTCGTGTGACAGATTGTTGGATTTCTTTTGCCGACTGGTGCAGGGCATAATGCGGTTTTTCCAGTTCTTTCAGGAGAGGTTTTAGCTGCGGCAGCATTTTCTCCGCTTTTTCCCGACCTTCACCATAAAGCCATTTGCCGAGTTTACAGGTACGGTCATCCATCTCTACTTTCAACGGTTCCGTGGTGTCACTGAGAAGGAAGATGATCACCTTGTTCTGCCAGTTCATGTGGTCGATTTCACGCTGCAGCATAATGGTTTGAAGCTGGTTGAAATAGACACTCTCGTCTATGGCTGCAGCAAGCTGTTTGAAACCTGTCTGGCTGATGGTGCTGATACCAAGCAACAGCAGGATAACAAAACCAAAACCGATACCCAGCTTTTTTCCCATTCCAATATTTTTCCACTGCATAATGACCTCCGTTCGTTGATCTTTGCACATTGGTATTCAGTTCTGTGCAGATGGTACTTTTTTTTTGATGATGATTTTCCCTGATCGCCACCACAGCCCAAAGAGGCGTAAGATGGTACTGCAGGAGCCTGCCACTGCGTGTGAATTTCCCCGGATTCAGCAACACGTTGCAACGGCTCACGGATGTGAGTCGCCTTTGTTACGTAAAGTGTCGTCGAGTCCGGGTGCTGATCAGGTAAACTTTTCCTGTACTCTGTGACCGGGATGTACTTCGCACAGGTTTCACAGATAATGCTATCACTAACAGTTGATAATTATCAAATAAATTTGTAGGGTTGTGAGAAATAAGGAGTTTTCCGGTAACTCTTCCGGCAGTTGACAGGTACTGAGCGTTGAAGCTTGGAGAAGTGGGGAGGGATGTGTATAATGAAGCTGCAGCATGACGAGATCCCTGATGTGCGGCAAAGGGTGCAGCTTTGGAAGCTGTATGTGACATGAACATTCTACCAGTTTGTATTCATTTGGATAAATTAAAAGATGCCTGCAAGGATTTGCTGCCCATAGTAGTGGTGATCGCCTTTTTTCAGGTTGTCGTTCTGCGGCAGCCTCTACCACAGTTCAGGGATGTGCTGTTTGGTGCTCTTCTTATTGTGACGGGTCTGACCCTCTTTGTGCAGGGGCTGGAGATGGGGCTCTTTCCAATCGGCGAGGCGATGGCTCAGGCACTGACCAGAAAGGGCAGCCTTTTCTGGCTTCTTTTCTTCGCCTTTTTCCTTGGATTTTCAACAACTGTGGCGGAACCGGCCCTTATTGCTGTTGCTGCAAAAGCTGCAGCCATTGCCGGGCAGGGAGGTCTGATAGATCCCGGACAGGAATCACTTCGGCAGTACGCATTCGGGCTTCGCATGTCTGTTGCCTTTTCAGTGGGGCTTGCCATACTGATCGGTGTGCTGCGTATCCTGCGCGGGTGGCCTGTCCACTATCTGATTATTGGCGGCTATCTGCTGGTTATGCTGATGACGGTAATTGCCCCCAAAGAGATTATCGGTATTGCTTATGATGCCGGCGGGGTAACCACTTCCACCATAACGGTACCTCTGGTTGCTGCTCTGGGGGTGGGGCTGGCGTCAACAATCCGGGGGCGCAGTCCTCTGGTGGACGGGTTTGGTCTTATAGCCTTCGCCTCTCTTCTGCCCATGATTTTTGTTATGGGCTACGGCCTTCTTCTTTTTCAATAATCCTGTGGAATTTATACAAGAATTCAGTTCTGTTTTTTTTGCAACCTGCAGAGATGTTCTTCCGATTATTGTACTGATACTCGGTATGCAGGTTTTTGTCCTGCGGCAGAAGCTCAGGAATATGAAGCGTATTGTGCTCGGTTTTGTCTATGTTGTTCTTGGTCTCTCACTCTTTCTTGCCGGGCTGGAGAAAGCACTGTTTCCCCTGGGAGAAATAATGGCAAGTCAGCTGTCAGACCCCTCTTTTCTGTATGGAATAAATGAAACCGTTACCCATGCCGACTGGAAGGCCTACGGCTGGGTGTATCTGTTTGGGGCAATGATCGGTTTTGCCACAACCATTGCCGAGCCGTCTCTAATTGCTGTTGCTTATAAGGCAAATGAAGTCTCTGCAGGTACAATCTCCACCTGGGGATTGCGGATAACCGTCGCCATCGGCGTTGCTTTCGGGATAAGTCTTGGAACCTTTCGGATAGTGAGTGGAACGCCGTTGTATCTCTATATTCTCGCAGGGTATGTGATAGTGATTGTGCAGACTTTTTTTGCCCCTAAAAGCATTGTTGCCCTTGCCTATGATTCGGGAGGTGTTACAACATCCACCGTCACCGTGCCCCTTGTGGCGGCATTGGGGCTTGGACTTGCCGATACCGTGCCCGGAAGAAATCCCGCCCTTGACGGATTCGGGTTGATTGCCTTTGCCAGTCTCTTTCCAATTATTGCTGTGATGGGTTATGCTCAGTTAATGGACTGGAAAATAAAACATAGAAATAAAAACAATGGAGTCCAGTAATGCGCTTTAAACTTATATTGTCCTCGGTAAAGCCGGATCTTACTGATACTATTGTGGATGCTGCAAAGGCGGCAGGGGCCACCGGAGCAACCATTATTCCGGCAAGGGGAACGGGTATTCGTGAGGCAAAGAGTTTTTTTGGTCTCTCCCTTGAAGCCCAGACTGATATTATCATGTTCCTTGTGGAGGAGCATCGCATGGAGGAAATTCTTGCGGCGATCACACAAAGCGGGCAGTTTCATAAACCGGGAACGGGGATAGCCTTTGTGATGCCGGTGGAACATGTTGTGGGATTGGAGAGTCAAATGGAGCGATTTAAAGAAGATGTACGCAAAAGTTATTTTTAAGTAAACGGGTCTGTCTCAGCTTCAGGGAAAACAGGCTGGGGATTGTGTCGTGGTATTTTTGTACCAGGGACAAAGGTGAGTTGAAAACCAGTCGGGTGATAAATTGTTGACACATATCATCCGGCAATGCAGGGAACAGGGGGAGGTAAATAGTAATGACCCAGGAAAAAGAGATCATACGGGTGGAGGATGTGATGACGGAGGATGTCATCTATATTGATGGGATGGCGACAGCACGGGAGGCGGCTGCTGCCATGCGGGCAAATAAATGCCGCTGTCTTATCGTACAGAAACGGCATGCAGATGATGCCTGGGGGCTGGTTGCTGTTCAGGATTTTATTCAAGGAGTTCTGCTTGCCGACCGCTTTGCAGCAGAAGTGAATGTCTTTGAGATCATGACTAAGCCGGTCATTACCGTGCCTTTTGATATGGATATCCGTTATGCTGCCCGGCTGCTCTTTCGGGCCGGCATCCGGCGGGCACCTGTTGAAAAAAATGGAGAGCTGGCAGGGATTATTTCTCTTTCTTCCCTGATTATCAATAATGAGCTATTCTGATCCCATATTAAAAATAATAATTTTTCATTATTTGATTGGCAGCAGGAAGAATGTGCTTATGGTCTGTTCAAAACATTTTTCTTTCCTCCGTACGATGCTCCGCGTGTCTGCTGCGGATCTCCTTTTCTTTGGTGTACCCTCATGTCAACTTCTCAAACTGTGCCGAACTTCAATGACCTTTCTTTGCCTCATCCGCTTCTGAAAGCCATTAAGGATCTCGGCTATGAAACGCCCTCTCCCATCCAGGAAAAGATGATACCCCTTGTGATGCAGGGGCACGATGTTATCGGACAGGCACAGACCGGCACCGGTAAGACGGCTGCTTTTGCACTTCCTCTTATTGCCCGGTTGAACACCAAACAGCGGGGAGTGCAGTATCTTGTTCTTGCACCAACCCGGGAGCTTGCCATTCAGGTGGCGGAGTCCTTCCAGCAGCTGGCAAAGTACATAAAAGGTTTTCAGGTTGTCCCCCTGTTTGGGGGGCAGGATGTGAAGATTCAATTGCGCAGACTGCAGAAACAGGTGCCGGTTGTAGTTGGGACACCCGGGCGGGTGATGGATCATATCCGCAGGGGGACGCTGAAACTCGATTCCCTGCAGTGTCTGGTACTTGACGAGGCAGATGAGATGCTGCGCATGGGATTTATTGACGATGTGGAGTGGATTCTTTCAAAAACGCCTGATAAACGCCAGGTTGCTCTGTTTTCTGCCACCATGCCCAAGGTCATCCGGAAAATTGCCCAGAAATACCTGCATGACCCGGAAGAGATTCTTATCAAATCTAAAACATCCACCGCGAGCACTGTTCGCCAGAGGTATATCTTCACCAGCTATCCGCAGAAACTTGACACCCTGGGCCGCATACTTGAAGCAGAGGAGTTTGATGGTGTGCTTCTTTTTGTGCGGACAAAGATAGAGACGGTAAAGGTTGCAGAAAAACTTGCAGCCCGCGGCTTCTCAACAGCGGCCCTGAATGGTGATATTGTTCAGAGTCAGCGTCTGCGTACAGTTGAGACCTTTAAAAAAGGAAAACTGGACATTCTGGTGGCAACAGATGTTGCTGCCCGTGGTCTTGATGTTGATCGGATCAGTCATGTGATTAACTACGATATTCCCTATGATACCGAGTCCTATGTGCATCGGATTGGTCGAACAGGCAGAGCGGGCAGGAAGGGGGAAACCATCCTCTTTGTAACGGGCAGGGAAAAGAGGATGCTGCGCAGTATCGAAAAGGAGACGGGGCAGAAAATTACCCCCATGAAGATGCCGTCAACTGCGGTGATCAATGATAAGCGTTTGGCTTCTTTTAAGGAGCGAATCAGCGAGACGATGACAACCCGGGATACCAGCTTCTTCTCAACCCTGATTGCCGAATACAGGGAGGAGAATGATCTTGAGTATCGTGATATTGCTGCTGCCCTTGCCAGTATGGTACAGGGAGACGCACCCCTGCTGCTGCCGGATGAGCCCATTAAGGGGTTTAAGAAGCCGGCGAAAACACCGCTTACTGAGAAACCGGCTGGCAAAGTTCGCACGACAGAGACACGAACAGGTATGGAGCGGTATCGAATCGAAGTGGGGAAGAACCATCAGGTTAAACCCACCAATATTGTCGGAGCAATTGCCGGAGAAGCAGATCTTGACGGTGCCTATATCGGTTCCATTTCAATTTTTGATGATTATTCAACCGTTGATCTTCCTGAAGGAATGCCCAGGGAGATTTTTGATCAGCTTCGCTCTGTCCAGATTATGGGACGTTCCATCCGCCTCACCCTGCTTGGTCCCGGTGACGAGAGATTAACCAGAAAATCCAGACGGAGTAGACGCAAGAAGCCGCATCATAGAAAAGGGGGCTACGAAGCAGTTGCTAAACGGCGCAGGAAGACTCGAAAAAAATAGGACAGAAAGGCGGATGAATTCCACCTGCAGACCCCTTGATGCAAATAGTATTTATTTTTAAAAAGCCCTTGACGAAGGGTGTGGTTTATTGTAGTAATGATTATTGTTAGCTAGATAAAGCAGTTCCTTCCCCAAAAAAAAGAATAAAAGGAGATCGTTATGAAAAAGTTTACCTGTACCATGTGTGGCTATACCCATGTAGGAGATACCCCTCCCGAAAAATGCCCTCACTGCGGTGCTTCTGCCGATAAATTCACTGAAATGCTTGGTGACACCCTTGAGTGGGCTGATCAGCATGTTGTCGGTGTTGCCAAAGGATGTGATGCTGAGATTATGGAAGGACTCCAAGCCAACTTTGCCGGTGAGTGTACTGAAGTTGGAATGTATCTTGCCATGAGCCGTATGGCAGATCGTGAAGGATATCCTGAAATCGCCGAAGCGTACAAACGTATTGCCTGGGAAGAGGCAGAGCATGCCTGCAAATTTGCCGAGCTGATCGGTGAAGTTGTTGAAGAGAACACTGAGGCAAATCTGAAAGCCCGTGTTGCTGCAGAAAATGGTGCCTGTGCCGGGAAAAAGGCAATTGCCACCAAAGCAAAAGAGCTTGGTTACGATGCCATCCATGACACCGTTCATGAGATGTGTAAAGACGAAGCTCGTCATGGAATGGCGTTTGCCGGTCTTCTGAAACGTTATTTTAAGGGATAATATTTCTGCAGGTCAGGCCGAATGAAAAAGGCGTTTCTGGTTTACCGGAAACGCCTTTTTTTGGGTGGTTAGCATTAAAACACAGTCGGTTTGAATCATTTGCAGGAGCTTGCCCCTGCAAGTGATTCAAGGTGTTGCCAGACCTGCCAAACCGTTCGCAAGCTGAACTTCTACAGTTCTGTTTTACATTTATGTGGGATTCTGTGGTCGATTTATCGGAAATCAGTAGTCTGTCGAATCCCACATGGATGCGTCGAAGCGAAGTGTCCTGTTTCGTCCACTCTCTTTTGCCTTATATAAGGCGATATCCGCATATTTTATACATTCCCAGAATGCCTCTCCATCGACGGGAAAAACGGAAACACCGATGCTGAGGGTTTTTCGAATAGTCAGATTCTCCACCCGAAAGAGTTGTTCTTCAACCGCCGTCCGGATCTTTTCGGCAACATCGATGGCCTTGTCCATATCACATTCTGTCAGCAGTATCAGAAATTCCTCCCCGCCGTAACGAATCACAATGTCAGATGCCCGGACATTGTTCTGCAGGATAACGGCAAGCGTTTTGAGAATCTGGTCGCCCACATCGTGTCCGTACTCGTCGTTCACCTTTTTGAAATAATCAAGATCACACATGAGAATGCCCATGGAGGTCTTACGACGCTTGATTCCGGCAAGAATGGGGTTGATGTTCGTTTCCAGAAAACGCCGGTTACACAATCCGGTGAGGGCATCTTTGGTTGCCATCTCCTGAAGGTTTGATGCGAGCCGTTTGGAGTGAAGAACCGGTAATGCCTCTTTTAAATAAAGGCCTGCCTGGTGGATATGCTTTTCAAGTTCAAGTTCACGTTCGGGACTGTCCACAAACAGTGAAAAGAACTGCACCACTCCAAGAACTTTACCTGAGACGATCATGGGGACACAGGTGTGGGTCATAATATCCGTATGGGGAAAGACCGGGCAGATATTTGGAAATCCGTTGGATGAGACAATGTCGCCTGTGCGTCGTGCTCTGCAGATATGGGAACTGCTCATGGCACAGAGTTCCTGCTCCATGTCGATGGGCCAGGTGTAGGCAGCTTGAATGGAGTCGTCTTTTTCCCGGATTTCCCAGATGACAAAAGAGGGAAGCTGCAGGGTGTGGCGGAATACATAGGCAAGCCTTGCGTAGACCTCCTCCACTGTTTCATCGGACTCAATGGTTCTGCGAAATAATGATAGGTCATGGATATGGGTAGTCAGGCCATTTACAAGACCTGCAATTTCGCCAAGTTTGTCGCCGGTAACAATGGGGATGGATGTGCCCTGTGTACAGCCGTTACCTCCATGGTTGCGGCTGAGAAGGTTTTTCAGGGAGCAGGTCATTTTGTTCAGAAAATCCACCAGGGCCTGCACGCAGAGAAAACTTGTCAGGCTCATGAAGAGCATGACGAGTACAACCAGTATACCGCCTTGAATGAGGTAGGTGTCCACTGTGTCCAGTGGGGTGGCAAGAACCTCGGGGGAGACATTCAACTGCTTCAGTTGTTCCCGTATGCTGCACACAAACAGGTAACTGTGCAGACCAATGGCGATGTAGCCGAGGAGGAAGCTGGTGAGTACCACCAGGAATTTTTGATAGATGGAGAGTTTGAAAAACGGCTGCCAGAGATTTTTCCAGATGGTTTGGTAGTCAGATGTTTGGCTCGGCATATATCAGTCTTTGATCTTTTCGTTCTGCTGATGTGATGGGAAGGGTGCTGTAAGACCCCATATTGTTATGCTCTTATAAGTAGAGTAGCAAAGGATAAAATCTTTGTCAAAGAAGTTTGTGCTTTTTTTATTTGTACACAGGTGCAGAAAAAACACGGCGTTACCTGTGCTTTACAAGGGAAGCAAGAAAAGAATCAAGGAAGAGCTGGAAGAAGTGGAATACAAGGCAGACGATAATTGCAGATCCTGTCTCAAACTCTACGCTGGCTAAAACTGCCAGAGCAATGGCAAGGGTTTTCTGGGAAGCGACGAAAACAAGGGCCTTGTTGTCTGAGTTGCTAAGAGCCATAAATTTTCCGGTCTGTTGAGTGATAAGGAGCAGGAGGCAGTGGACCATTGCCACGGCGGCAACGATCATGCAATAATCACTGATGCTGAGACCGGAAAAAGCAGATCGTGAACCTGCCATGGAGGAGTAGACAACGAGGATGACACAGCTGGAGTTGACGTAGCCCCAGACAGGCGAAATACGATCAACTGCCCGAATCTTTCGCAGTATTTTCCCGAGAATAAAGGGAAGCAGAACAAAGAGGAACATCTTGAAAAGAAGACGGGTCTGATCAATGTCGATGGGACCTGCGGCATGCAGGCAGAAATCGAGCATAAAGGGCATGGTGATGATGCCGAGCAGGTTGATGGAGACGGTTAAAAAAAGTGCCAGCACTGCATTGCCGTGACTCACTTCCGTAATTACCACTCCCGAAGAGATGGTTGGCGGCATGGTACTGATAATGATAAGCCCGGCAGCAAGGGGAACTGGGAAGGCAAGCAGATTGCTGACCAGCAGTCCCAGTAAAGGGGCAAGAAAAAGAGAAATACATGAAGCTGCAAGAAACAGGGCAGGAAGTCGTCTGTTGAGGCTGAGCCCTTTTTCTCCGGTCTGATATCCGCTGACCAGAAAGATTATACACACCAGTATCTTCAGACCGTTGTTGTCAGAAATGAATGCTGCGGCGGACGGCAGAAAAAATCCGAGGAGAACAGCACAAATCAGACCGACGGGGAGAAAGAGGGTTCTAAACATGGGAAGGATGTCACGTATTCACGCAGAAGGTGAATACGTGACGGGAGCACCGTAAGTACCTACACCCCTCAAGGGGGTACTGAAAAGAGTGCCGGCTTACCATTCATTGCCGTTGTTAGATAATGGGTTTCATTGCGCCCATGTAAGAACGCAGCTCTTCACCAATCATCTCCACGCCGGTGTAGCGGATGGATTCGTTGGTTTCAATAAGCTCAACATTGCTGACACCGTTATCTTTTACTTCCAGTCCTTTGCCGATGACATCGGTGTTCACTGTTTTCATAAAGTCCTGGAGCATGGGGAATGCAGCATGGTTGAAGAGGTAACAGCCGTACTCGGCGGTGTCGGAGATAACCACATTCATCTCATAGAGTTTCTTTCTGGCAATAAGATTGGCGATGAGGGGGACCTCATGCAGGGATTCGTAGTAGGCGGACTCTTCTTTGATTCCGGCGGAAACCATGGTGTCAAATGCAAGTTCAACACCCGCTTTAATCATGGCTACCATCAGGATGCCTTTGTCAAAATACTCTTGCTCTGTGATCCCGGTATCGGCAGCATCGGTTTTCTCAAAATCTGTCTCACTGGTTTCGCGACGCCATTTAAGGAGATTTGCATCATCATTTGCCCAGTCTTCCATCATGGTGCTGGAAAAATGCCCGGACATGATGTCGTCCATGTGCTTGTGGAAAAGTGGCTCAAGGATGGATTTCATCTCTTCGCAGAGCTCATTTGCTTTAATTTTTGCAGGGTTGGAAAGGCGATCCATCATATTGGTGATGCCGCCGTGTTTTAACGCTTCGGTGATGGTCTCCCATCCGTACTGTACAAGCTTTACGGCATAGGCAGCGTCTATTCCCTGTTCTGTCATTTTGTTGTAGCAGAGCAGGGAGCCGGTTTGCAGCATACCGCAGAGAATGGTCTGTTCACCCATAAGATCGGATTTTACCTCTGCGACAAAGGAAGATTGCAGGCAGCCCGCACGATGTCCGCCTGTTCCTGCGGCGTAGGCTTTGGCAATATCCCAGCCGATTCCCTGTGGATCGTTTTCGCGGTGAACGGCAATAAGGGTGGGAACGCCGAATCCGCGTTTGTACTCTTCGCGGACCTCGGTTCCGGGAGACTTAGGGGCAACCATAACAACGGTGATGTCATCGCGGATCTGCATACCTTCTTCGACGATGTTAAATCCGTGGGAGTAGGAGAGACAGGAATCCTTTTTCATCAGCGGCATAATATTTTCAATGACATTGCTGTGCTGTTTGTCCGGAGTCAGGTTGATAACAAGATCAGCAGTGGGCAGCATTTCCTGGTAGGTGCCCACAGCGAAATCATTTTCGGTGGCATTCTTCCAGGACTGACGTTTGTCTGAGATTGCTGCATCACGCAGGGTGTAGGAAACATCCAGCCCGGAGTCACGCAGGTTCAATCCCTGGTTCAACCCCTGGGCACCACAGCCGACAATGACAATTTTTTTACCCTTCAGCGCTTCAACATCGTTGAACTCAGACATGTCCATAAAGCGGCACTGACCCAGCTCTTCAAGCTGCAGACGGAGAGGAAGACTGTTAAAATAGTTATTTGACATAATAAAACTCCTTTAAAAGTGAGTGAAAGATACCCCGGTGGGGGGGAAGGCCATAAAAAAAACATGATTAGCACTGAAGCTCAGCCCCTGTTTTGACGGAAATAATGTACAGAAATAAACCAATCATCAGGGTGTACTAAGTGTAACAATATTTTCAGTTGCGTAAAGTGATTTAAACAGAATATAATGTTGCGATAATGTCAACATTCAACACCCCGCAGAGAAATGAATAACCACGAACTCCATCTCTTCAAACATCTCGCTGCCTCCCTCCATTTTGGGAAAACCAGCCGGGCATGCCATGTTACCCCGTCAGCCCTGACGAGAACGATCCAGCGACTGGAAGAAGAACTGGGGGAGCAGCTGTTTCTTCGGGATAACCGCTCTGTTCAGCTGACGCCTGCAGGAGAACTGTTTCGTCTGTATGCAGATGATGTTCTGCAGCGTTATGATCTTCTGCAGAGTAAACTCTCAGGCGACCAGGATCTTGGCGGGGAACTTTCTCTGTACTGTTCTGTGACAGCAGCCTATTCCATTCTTCCTGAGATCTTTCAGCAGTTTCGTGCTGCCCATCCGGGGATACATATCAGCCTGCAGACAGGAGACGCTGCCCTTGCCCTGCATACGCTGCAGAATCGGGAAGTAGATGTAACCGTCGCCGCACTGCCCGCAAATCTGCCTGAGTCGGTGAAGTTTTTGAAAATTCTGGAAACGCCCCTTGTTTTTATTGCATCGGCTGAGTTTTCCGAGAGGGTGCAGTACAAAAAAGGGGAAATAGACTGGCAGGAGACGCCGATCATTATTGCGGAGTTCGGTCTCAGTCGTGAGCGAACGGAGAGGTGGTTTCGGGAAAAGGCTATTGTGCCGAATATCTACGCCCAGGTGGCGGGAAATGAGGCAATTATCACCATGGTCAGTCTCGGCTGCGGGGTGGGTGTGGTGCCGCAGCTGGTACTTGAAAAAAGTCCCCTGCAGGACCAGATTGACCTGCTTGAAGTTTCACCGCAGCTGGAATCATTTTCCATTGGTATCTGCACCTTAAAAAAGAATATGCTCCGACCCCAGGTGCATGCATTCTGGCAGATTGCTGCAGGTATAGAAAAGGCCTGAGAGAAGGAATTTCTTTTTTTCTGCACGGATGTATCTGCCGCTTGACAAACAGCCGACCAGGATATCCGGGGAACGTTTTGGATATCCCGGTCTTTTTACGGTAAGCAGGCATAGACGGAAGGCTGCTTCCTATCCGTTATTTCTGTGGCTATCTCAGCATCCTTCAATGGCTGCTGCAGCCGCTTTCTGGGTTTTAAGCTTTACCTTTGTACCCACTGCCATTGTGGCACCTTTGTCACCGCAATCCATGGTGATCATATTTCCTTCAACTTTTTCCACGGTGCATTTCAGTGTGGCTGCGTAGAGTGTGGCGGCTGTACTGAGCATAAACAGCATGGTGATAAGCATAGTCATTTTTTTCATTTTGGATCCTCCGCTGAACATTTTAATGTGTGGGCTTCATTGCCCCTTGTCTTGTTGTTACTGTAGGCAGAAAATGGGGAGAAAAAAAGACGATATGGGTTGATGTCGGGTTGTTGTTGTATTTAAATGTCGCTAAAACAATGGGATGTGGTTTTCTCATGTCGGGTGCATTCTTCCCTTGTCCGCCTAAATTGGCTTGAAAAATACAGAAAAGTTCGTACAATACGGGGATGCAGATGACACGTGAGCTGGGGAAAAAATAGTGGCGAAGCGGGAAAACATACAATCCGGTGTTGCCATGATGACCATCAGCGGTTCCCTGATACGTTCCCTTCGTGAGAAGCAGGAACTGACACAGTTGTATCTTGCCACTGCTGTGGGAGTGACCACCGAGACCATTTCCCGGTGGGAGCGTGCCGAACATCCCACCATAAAAAAAGAAAACGGGTTGAAGCTTGCTGAAGCACTGGGGGTCGATCCCGATGCCCTTACAGCTTTCCCGGAAACGGCATCCCGGGATAAGGTGACAGCTGTCCCTTCATCTCCACCCGAAAAAAAAGACCGCCGCTGGCTGCTTCTCTTCCTGCTCCTGCTTCCGCTCACTCTTCTCTTTTTTTACCTTTCCCCCTCTCCGCAGGTCTCTGCAGATTTTTCCGTTCAACGGATGCTGCCGGAGCATACGGTGGCTGGTCATTCTTTTCCCGTGGTGATAAAAGCGGTTTCGAGTTCCCGCCAGACCAGTTCCCTTATTTTAAAAGAGCAGCTTCCGGCATCATGTAGCATTTTGCAGACGGTACCTGCCGCAGCCACTGTGGATAATAATTTGCTGAAGTGGGTTGATAAAAATGGTTCGGGTGAGCGTATCTTTGCCTATCTGGCGACCTGTGATTTTCCGGAAGAGACAGACTCTTTATTTGACGGTGCTCTTCTTATCAGACAGGCAAGCAGGCATGAGTTTCCTGTGAAGGGTCGGGATCGTATCCGTTCGGAGCCGTTTCACTGGGCAGATCGGAATAAAGATAATGTGATCGATGACGAAGAGTTGCTCGGAGTGTATGACGATTACGGTCAGGTGGAGGAATTGCACTTGGATGTTGAATTTATAGAGTCGATCTGGATGGGGTCCGGATATCGTCTGGGGAGTGACGGGGAAACCATAGAGATCATTCCCTGAAGGTGAGTTATTACAAAAAACAGATGGGTGATAGAGTGAAATATGTACTATTTCTGCTTGTTTTTGCATGTGTTCTTCAATCCGCTGAAATCCGTGCAGAAGGTGTGCAGGCACGATACCTGGAAAACGGCGGCAGTGCGACGGTTCTTGAGTTGCTTGTCGAAGATCCGCCGCCAAGCTCTGTAATTGTTATGCAGCAGATTCCCAGCGGAGTACGGATTCAAAAGGCAGCTCCTGCATATATGAAGTACGATGCACGAAAAGGGCAGGTGAAGTGGCTGTTCAGACGTCCGGCGTCGGGGGTAAAATTGATCCGGATGCAGTACGAAAAACCCCTTGCCGGCGGCGGGGCAACGGCGGTAATCCGCTGTAAAAGCCCTGTAACCGGAAAGCTTATGACGCTCACAGTGCCGTGATAGATGCAGCGGGGGCAGCTGTGAAAACAACCGGTATGCTGCTTAAAGCCGAACAGAGTCCCCTTCTCCCTGATTGATACCACCCGCATCCTTACTGAAGCTGTTGTCGAGCTGATGCTTTTGCTCTGATTCTTCTCCCCGTTCCATTTTTTTTAAATTATCACCAACGCACTGTATTTATCTGAGCTTTGCGGTGAACATGTTTTTTGCCTGCAAAAGTACATTGACATTTCCGTTTGTTTTGGTGTAGAAAGAAAAAGTACATGGACATTTGTGAAAGAGGAGAGAGGATGGAACTCACCGGCAGGCAGCAGCTTTTTTTTACATATCTGCAGAAAAAAATAGAGGAGAAGGGGCGATCACCGAGTCTGCGGGAAGCGGCAGAAGATATCGGAGTGAGCCGCAATGCGGTCGCCCAGCTGATTGGACAACTGGAACGCAAACAGATGATTCAGCGGGAAGGGCGATACAGCCGTTCCATTCGCATCCTTCCGGAACAGCCGATGGGAAGCAGGCAGCAGGATCGGGTGCGGGAACTTCCCGTGATCGGACAGATCACAGCCGGTCTGCCCATGTATGCCCAGCAGGAGTGGGACGGCTCAGTTCTTGTGGACAGCACGTTGTTTCCCGGCAGTAATCTGTTTTGCCTGCGTATCAAGGGGGAATCCATGCGGGATGCCGGGATCATAAACGGAGATCTGGTTGTCTGTGAACCCCGTCAGTATGCGGAAAATGGTGAGATTGTCGTGGTTCTTATACGGGAAGAGGAGGCGACCGTGAAACGGTTTTTCCTGGGTGCCGATTATATCGAACTGCGACCGGAGAACAAAGCGTTTGCCCCCGTCCGCTACTCTTTTGCCGATATCCTTGTGCAGGGGAAGATTGTCGGCGTGATACGGGATCATATTGCTGATGACAGGTGAGAGTCGCATAAATAAGCCTGGTTCCCTCTGTCCTGTCCTTATTGGCACCAGCGGCTATTCCTACACGGAATGGGTGGACAGTGACTTTTATCCTCAGGGGACAAGGGCTCCGGAAATGCTTGCCTTGTATGCCCGCAGGTTTCCCATTGTCGAACTCAACTACACCTGGTACCAGATGGTTCGGGCAGAGGCGATCAGCCGGATGATTGCAAAGGCACCGGCAAGTTTTCTCTTTACTGCCAAACTGACCAGGACCCTTACCCATGAGCGGGACCGGAACTGGCGGGAAGAACTGCAGAAGTACCGGGAGGGGATCAGACCGCTGCAAAGGCAGCTGGCCGCAATTCTTGTGCAGCTGCCGCCGGATTTCACCTGGACCACAGCCAACCGCTATTATCTGGCAAGCCTGCTGGACGGGCTGCATGGATTTCCTCTGGCTGTGGAGTTTCGCCATGTTTCCTGGGCCAGGGATTCGGTATTTGCGGAGCTGGAATCACGAAAAATTACGATGGTCACGGTGGATGCCCCCCCTCTGCCGGGACTGTTTCCCTGTCTCAATGTGGTGACCAATCCCGAATTCTTCTTTGTGCGCTTTCATGGTCGCAATAAGCAGGGCTGGGTGTCCGGCAATATGCAGAAGAAGTTTGATTACTGCTACAGTGATGATGAACTGCACAGATGGAACGAACAGTATCTGCAGAAAATACGTGCGCAGACAGGAAACGGGTTTGTCTTTTTCAATAATCATGTTCGTGCCCAGGCACCGGAAAATGCACAGCAGCTCCAGAAAATCCTGCAGGAGGGGTGAGGTGATGCGGGATCGTTCCATTATCCACTTGAATGTCACCGATTTTGCCGTCGCCGTGGAACGTCTGCAGGACAATTCGCTGCGGGAAAAGGCGGTGATCGTGGCTCCACTGCAGGCTGCCCGCGCCCTTGTGTATGATATGAGTGAGGAGGCTTATGGTGATGGTGTGCGGAAGGGAATGCGGCTGGATATTGCCATGCGCCGCTGCCGGAAAGCCTGTGTCCTGATGCCCGAAATCAGCCGCTATCGTCAGGCGATGCAGGCAGTGCTTGGACAGGTCTGTGCCTACACACCTCTTGTGGAGCGGGGGGAGGAGGATGGACATCTTTTTCTCGATGTCACCGGCACCCACAGATTATTTGGACCTCCCCAGGATATTGCCTGGCGTCTGCGAAAACAGGTGCTGGCAAACCTTGGTCTTGATCCTGTCTGGAGCCTTGCTTCCAGTAAACTGGTTTCCAAGGTGGCATCCCGAATGGCACGTCCCCTTGGGGAATGTATTGTCGGGCATGGAGAAGAGGCGGAATTTCTTGCTCCCCTGTCTCTGTCTCTGCTGCCGGGAATAAAGCCCGCCGAAAGGCGACTGATGCAGGATTTCAACCTTCGTTCCATTGGAGAGCTTGCGGCTCTCAGTCGTGTTCAGCTGCGGGTTCCATTCCAAAAACGTGCAGATTTTCTACACGATATCAGCCGAGGCAGAGACAGGTCGCTGGTACTGCCCGAACGAAACGGAACTTCCCGGATCGTTTGTGAATATCACTTCGATACCGATATCTGTGAGCGACGGGTCTTGACAGATACCCTGACCCCGCTGATCCATGATATCGGTAGAGAGCTGCGTCGGAGAGGACATGTGGGGCAGCGAATCGGTATCAGACTTTTTTACAGTGACGGCAGGAGTGTGGTTCGGCAGGCAAGCTGTCGCGGAGGAAGCGACAACGATTTTCGTCTGCGGGAGCTGGCACTGGCGGCATTAAACAGGGCGTGGCAGAGGCGGACAAGGATTCGCAGCTGTATTCTTATCTGTGATCGTCTGCTTCCCCGTTCACGGCAGCAGACGCTTTTTTCCATGCAGAGTAAAAAAGAGGAGCAGCAGGGAAGAATGCTTGCCGCCATGGACACAATCTGCCACCGTTTTGGTAGAAACGCTGTGCGTCTGGGGACGTCGTAAGTTCCCCCTCCGCTCTTCTGAACCCTTTTTTCTAATTTTTTCTAATTTTTTCTGTGTTTCCTCTAACCACACGTTCCTTCTATTCATTGATGTGCGGGGCAAGTTCCCCTGATGCACTGTGCAAAAGGGCAAAAGAGCTGGGATATTCAGGCCTCGCTCTCACCGACCGGAACACTCTCTCCGGGATGTGGGATTTTCTGCATTCCTGCAAACGGCACAGGTTGAAACCTGTTATTGGGGCGGAACTGGTCCATGCGGATCTTGATGCACCACTTGTCTGCCTGGTAAAGGATGCCGGCGGGTATGCTAATCTATGTAATGTGATCACTGTACTGAAGGACTCCCGGAAAACGCTTAATCTGGAGTATCTGCAAGAATTTCAGAATGGTTTGATATTTCTTTCTTCTTCTCCCGTGTTTCTGGAGGCTGGCAGAAAGAACGGACTGGATATCGCAGCAGACCTCGGCTGCCGTCCCACTGCCAAAAGTCGTCTTTTGTACCGCTGGGCAAAAGCCAGTGGTGTTCCAGCCGTTGCCGGCACAGCAGCGGTCATTGCCGGGGAAAACAGCAGACAGCTCTTTGCTCTTTTGCAGGCAATAGGTAAAAAGACTGTTTTTTCCATGGCAGACAGAAAAAACAGGGAGGATCCGGTTTTTCTGGAGCATCCGTCTGTATACGAAAAACGATTTTCCGTCTGGCCGGGAGTCACGGCTGCAGCCGATACGCTCGCCGGACGCTGCACTTTCAGCGGACCGGATTCCGGTATCGTTATGCCTCCCTGGAACAACAGGGGGAACACCGCGTCTGCAGTACTCCGAACCGTTGCCTATGAGGGGGCATGCAGACGCTATGGAACTGATCTTTCTGAAGTTGTGGTGGAGAGATTGGAATATGAGCTGCAGGTTATCCATGATATGGGCTTTTCCTCGTATTTTCTGGTTGTGCGCGATATCGTGCAACGTGCTCATGCTTCGACATCGTGTGGTTCTTCACGTATCTGCGGGCGGGGATCCGGGGCGGCATCGCTTGTTGCCTATTGCCTGCAGATAACAAACGTCTGTCCGGTGAAACATAATCTCTACTTTGAGCGTTTTCTCAATCCCGGACGCACTGATCCTCCGGATATTGATATCGATTTTGCCTGGGATATGCGTGATGGTGTCCTGGATCAGGTCCTGCATGAGCATGGAAAGCATGCGGCGATGGTGTCAACTCTGATACGCTTTGGACCACGGATGGCGATTCGGGAGACGGCAAGAGCCTTCGGGCTGGCATCCGGAGAAATTGCCAGGGTGAGCAGGCGTCTTTCCGGGCTGCATCTGCGTAAAGGGAAGACCCTTGCGACCGCTGTCCGTGACCTGCCGTCTCTGCAGGGAAGGGAACTTCCGTCACCCTGGGCGGATGTTATTGATCTCGCTTCACAGCTTATTGGCATCCCTCGCTGTCTGTCCGTGCATCCCGGCGGAGTGGTGATTACTCCGGATCCTGTTTGTTCCTATGTACCCGTCGAACGTGCCGTCAAAGGTGTTCCCGTTATTCAATGGGACAAGGACGGGGCTGAGGAGGCGGGGCTTGTGAAGATAGATCTTCTCGGGAATCGCAGTCTTGGTGTGATTCGGGATGCCATTGAGTCGGTGCGAATAAACGGTACTGCCTTTGATGAAGAGTACTGGAATCCCGAGGAAGATCCGAAAACCAGAAGAACGGTGGCACAGGGGAAGACCATGGGCTGCTTTTATATAGAAAGCCCCGCCATGCGCCTGCTGCAGCAGAAGGCAGGTACGGGAGATTTCGAACAGCTTGTGCTGCAGTCTTCCATTATCCGACCCGCCGCCAATGAGTTTGTCCGTGAGTATGTGCGCCGGCTGCACGGCGGCAAATGGCAGCATCTGCATCCCAAACTTGCCGAAGTCCTTGATGAAACCTTTGGTCTTATGGTGTACCAGGAAGATGTGTCCCGGGTGGCAGTGGCACTGGCAGGGTTCAGCCATGTTCGTGCCGACGGTCTGCGGAAGGTGATGTCTAAAAAAGACAAGGTGCTGCGTCTTGAACATTACCGGGATGCGTTTGCTGCGGGCTGTGCTGCAAATGGGGTGGAGAAAGAGACTGAGGAGAAGTTATGGCAGATGATGATGAGTTTTGACGGCTATTCGTTTTGCAAACCGCATTCTGCATCGTATGCCCGGGTTTCTTTTCAGGCAGCGTATCTGAAAACCCATTATCCTGCAGAATTTATGGCGGCGGTTCTCTCCAATCAGGGCGGCTATTATTCCACTTTTGCCTATGTTTCCGAAGCGAAACGCTTGGGGCTTGTGATTCAACACCCTTGTGTTCAGAGCAGCACCATCCGCTGGCAGGGGAAGGGGATGTGTCTCCGGGTGGGACTTATGGCGGTGAGAGGGCTGTCCCGGGAACTGATGAAGCGAATTGTTCAGAGCCGTGGTGAAAAACCCTTTACCTGCAGCCTTGATTTCTGGCAGCGGGTCTTTCCCGCCAGGGATGAGGCGAAGGCTTTAATCGATTCCGGAGCCCTGGATACCATCGCCAAACGGGCAAACAGGACAGTTCTTTTCTGGGAGTTCAGTCAGGTTCGACACCTTGCGGGAGCACGGAGGAGCAGTCCGCTGTTCCCTGTGCAGCTCCCTGTCCCACCTGCTCTGCGTGATCCTGCAAAAAAAGAGTTGTTTCGGCGGGAATACCGGGTGCTTGGCTTTCTGTGTGAGAGTCATCCTCTTCTTCTCTGCAACAAACGAATAAAAGGAAGAATCCGGGCGGTTGACTGCGCTGGATACGAGGGAAGGTCAGTTTCTTTTGCCGGCTGGCTGCTCAGTGGTAAACTGGTGTCCACTAAAAGTGGAGAAGTGATGGAATTCCTCACCTTTGAGGACGAAAGCGGTGTTTTGGAAACGACATTCTTCCCTCGGGTGTATCGGAGGTATGCGTCACTGCTGATGCCGGAAGTGCTGTATCTGCTGCAGGGCACTGTGGAAGTGGAGTATGGGGCTGTGACGCTGACAGTGAAAACGGTACGCCGTCTGTAAAATTATTGCTTAGGGGAGGCTGTAAAAATTGCTTTTTTTTCTATAAGTTGGCATATTGGGGGCGAGAAACTTTTTGTGATTTGATAGTTGTCGTCCATAAACCCGCTGAGAGAAGTTGTGAAACGAATCTTGATAATAGATGATGAGAAAGCTGTTCTCCTGATGCTGCGGCAGATATTGGAAATGGCGGGGTATGAAGTCTTCGAGGCCCTGAATGGTCAGGACGGGATGGTTCTCTTTGATGAGTATGGTTTTGATCTGGTGATAACGGACATGGTCATGCCCGTACAGGACGGTTTGAAGACTATTATGGCAATCACTGAGATGTATCCCCAGCTTCCAATTATTGCCATTTCCGGTGGTGGTGCTGTTCCCAAGGAACGTTATCTTACAGTGGCAGGCTATCTGGGGCAGGTCCGCACCATGCCAAAACCCGTTGACCGCCTGGAACTCCTTGATACCGTGGAAGAATTGCTGAAAGAATAACGCCTATCGTTCGGCAATCATTTTGGGGCGGTTGTTCCCGGCTTTTTCCTCTCTGCTCAGATCTGTTTTCTTTTTGAATCCATATTCCACCAGATTTTTGATGTCCGACCACATGGTTTCGCTCCCCATGATCGCCACAATGATGGCGTCATTTCCACGTTTGAATTTCCCCACGTAAGTCTGTCTGGCAGCATTGGTGTAGCCGGTTTTGCCGCCAAGCGTTCCTCTCACCTGCCACAGTGCCTTGTTGTGGTTGCGGAGGAGTTTGCCGTCGGTGGTTCTAGCCTTCACCCGTTTCATTCTCCTGGAGAAATCCGGATCGCTCATGGTATGGCGAAAGATTGCAGCAAGGTCGCTGGCAGTGCTTTTCTGCCCTTTGGCGGTGAGTCCTGAGGCTGTTTTACAGATCGTGTTGGTTGCCCCCCACAGTTTGGCACGGTGCGTCATCATTTTGGCAAAATCTTTTTCATTGCCTGCAATCTTTTCGGCAAGGGCGACACTGGCATCATTGGCAGAGGCGAGGAGGACGGCGTTGATCAGATCGTTTGCCTTGTAGGTTTTGTGCTGGTCGAGATACACTTTGGAACGGGGCTGGCGGGCTGCTTTTCGGCTGACCGAAACCCGTTCGTCATTGGAAAGTGCTTTGATGGCGATCATACCCGTCAGGATTTTGATGGTGGATGCAGGCTGCCGCGGGGCATTGGGGTTTTTGGCGTATAGAGTTTTGCCGGTGGCAGCGTCAGTAATAATGACACTTCGCGAGGAAATCTTTCTCTCCATCCTTCTGGTGGTGGAGGCCGTCACTATGGGTCCGACCCGTTTTTTCGTGTGTGATATGTCGTTGGCTGCTCCGAGTATTACCAGTGCATGGGCAGCAGAAGGCGCCCGTTTTGTCTGCACCGGTGGAGACTGTTTGGCGGAACTTGCTGTTTTGCCGATCCATTTGCTGTTGGTGCTGAGAACAGGAAGGGACGTGCTGTGGGCGCCGGTACCGGTGAATACGAGAAAAGAGATAAGGAGCAGTAATAAGGAAGTAAAAGGGTGTTTTGTGAACATTAACAGCACAGTGATTGAGTATTCGATTAATGAGCATCTCATCAGATGAAATGTTACCCTATATACCGTAATTACTAGCTTGTCGCTGTTTTTCTGTCAAGTGAATTCTGTGAAACTCCACCGGCAATGGACACAACCTGAGGAAAGAGTATCATTCCTGTTTGCCGTTTGTCACCGCTATCAGGATATTGTAACCTTTAAAGACATGATTGTATCCGGACCCGGCATGGGAAGGGTATGAATTGTATGAAATGACAGAAATTGTTCCTTGGGCGTTTCCTGCATGCAGGTTGCGTGAATACTTACATAAATTTGAACAACACAGTATTTTATCGTCAAATTCTATCAGTCGGCAATCCTGAGTAATTGACCTGATATGCACTATTATGTATTATGCTCGCAGGTGCATTTTCCTGGATATGTTTTCATCCCCAATGATAATTTAAAAAACACTTATAGAGGTCTTTAATGCCGGACTCTAACGATGTGCGCATGACTCTGAACTATATACTTGATACAAGCGTTGAACGATATGCCGATTTGCCCGCCATCGGAATGGCTGCAGAGACTCCACTCACCTACCAGCAGTTTTACGACAACATAACAGCCCTTGCCGTACGTCTTGCAGAAGAAGGCCTGGAAAAAGGTGATCGGGTGGCGATTCTTGCCGAAAATTCCCACTGCTGGGGAATGGTTTACTTTGCCATTGTCCGTATCGGGGCGGTGGCTGTGCCCATTCTCCCTGATCTTCCCGAGGCGGATGTTCATCATATATTGAATGAAATGGAAGTGCAGGTTTTGTTTGTTAGCCAGCGCCAGATCGAAAAAATATATGAGCTGAACAAGAAGGAACTGCGGCAGGTGGTGACCCTCGATGATTCTTCCGGGGCAAAAGGGGTGGTCGATGTCATGCCATTTTCCGATTATCTGGCAGAAGCCATTTCCATGAAGGAGGATCACGAATCTTCCGAAGAACTGTCCTTTCCCGAAGTGGAAGAGGATGATCTTGCCTCTATCCTCTATACTTCAGGGACATCCGGGTACTCCAAGGCGGTGATGCTAAGCCATAAGAATTTGACCTCAAACGCCTATTCAGCTGCCAATATGATCAAGTCCCTCAAAAGTGGAGTGGGCTTTCTCTCTGTCCTTCCCATGTCACACACCTATGAATTCACCCTGGGCTTTATCCTGCCGCTGGTGAAAGGCTGTAAGATTGCCTATGTGGGCAAGGCACCGACACCTGCCATCCTGCAGCGGCTCTGTATACATGAAAAACCAAATGTGATGTTTGCCGTACCTCTTATTATGGAGAAGATTTATAAAAAGAGGGTGATGCCGCAGATTGAAAAGAGCCGGTTTCTGTCATTGCTCTGCCGCTGTAACATCGGGCGGCAATTTGTCTATAAAAAAATCGGAGCAAAGCTCATTGAATTTTTTGGGGGAAACCTGGAACTGATGGGCATCGGTGGAGCGGCACTCAACCCTGATATTGAACAGTTTCTTCGGGATGCAGGATTCCCTTATGTCATAGGATACGGACTTACAGAATCTTCGCCCATTTTATCGGGTGGCCCGGTTGGTGATCCATCCATTGCTGTTGGTTCTGCCGGACGGCCTTTCCCGGGGGTGGATATTAAAATTGTTGACCCGGATCCGGAAACCGGAATTGGAGAAATCTGGGGCAGCGGTCCAAATATCATGCAGGGATATTACAACGATCCCGATGCTACAGCAGAAGTTCTGGTGGATGGCTGGCTTGCCACCGGAGACCTTGGCTATATTGACGAAATCGGGAATCTGCATATCCGTGGTCGTTCAAAGAATGTTATCGTTATGTCCAACGGTGAGAATGTCTATCCCGAGCCCATTGAACATAAGATCAATGTGTACCCCTGGGTGGTTGAAGCATTGGTTGTGGAAAATAATGGAAAGCTTGACGCCTGGATTTATCCCGATTATGAGCAGATTGATGAAGAAACGTCGGGGAAAGGCAGGGTTGAGCAGAGAGATTATGTTGATGGCTTGATGAACACCATGCGCATGGAAATAAATGGGCAGCTTCCTCCCGCTTCACGACTGGCAAGAATAGTCGAGCGGCGGGAGCCTTTCATAAAAACAGCAACTCATAAAATTAAACGTTACCTCTATGGGAGCGGCACTGCTTTGTAGGCAGTGTATTCAAAAAAAGGGAGAAAAGAGAGAATGAAAAAGAAAATTTCTGTAGTTGTGTTGAGTTCTATCCTGATGTCCGGCTCGGCATGGGCGGCGGGATACCGCATCCCTGAGCAGTCCACGGATTCCGTCGCCAAGGCGGGGGCCAATGTGGCGTCTTCAACGCGTGCCGACTCCAGTTATTATAATCCTGCCAATATGGCGTGGACGAAAGATTCCTGGCAGACAGAGGTGGATCTTTCATATATCTACCTGGCCTCTGTAACGTATACAGACCGGCGAACTCCGCTGTATAACGGTGAGTCACGATCCGAAGAGTTCCTGCTGCCCACTCTGTTTCTGGTTTCGCCGAATATGAATAATTTCCGTTTCGGTCTTTCTATAACCTCACCCTTTGGTCTTGCAAAACGCTGGGATCAGGTCTATCCCAGAAGTTACGCTCAGATTTACAGCCTGAAGGTGCATGATATTAACCCGACCGTGTCCTATCAGATTGGTGATAAATTTTCCGTGGCAGGCGGTGTTCGCATGCTCTACGGCTCTGCTGAGGTGAGTAACTATGCCGTCAACCGCGATGGGTTGCTGGTAACACGGGCGATGGATGGTGATACCATCGAATGGGGCTGGAATCTGGCTGCTTCTGTAAAACCCACGGAGGATATGAATATTTCCGTGAGCTACCGTTCCAATGTTGACCTGGATCTTGAGGGTGATGCTGTGATGGGAACCAATAAGCCCTCCACCTTTGTGCTGTCAACCGGCGGCAGTGTCTCCATTCCCGCCCCGGCAGTTCTTGCTGTGTCATTTGCCTATAGCTTCGACAAGGTAACCGTTGATCTGACCTGGGACAGAACCTTCTGGTCAGAATATGATAATATCTCCTTTGATTACGACCTTCCCCTTATGCACCCGGTTCTTGAGCAGGTCTATGGCACGCCCCTGCCTAAAAACTGGGATGACAGTAACGCCTATCGGATCGGCGTCGATTACCGGCTGAATGATGCTGTAACGCTGATGGCAGGTTTTGCCTATGATGAAACTCCGATTCCGGATGCCACTCTGGGCTTTGAACTGCCCGGCAGCGATGCTTACCTCTATTCCCTTGGCGGTCGTTATAAGCTTAACGATACTATGGAGGTTGGTATCAGTTATCTCTATGACTACAAAACAGACCGCTCCGCTGCAAATACAACAGTACAGGGGGAATTCACCGATTCTGCAGCTCACCTGCTGACTATTGGCTTTAGTTACGATTTCTAAGTGTTATCTGATGTGAAGTTGTAGCGGGACGGAAAATCCCCTGTCGACGTCTGGTCGGCAGGGGATTTTTTTGGGAGATTTTCAGATAAGAATGTTCTGGGCAAAGGCGATAACCGGCATGATCATCCTGGAGAGCAGTCCCGAAAAAGCCAGGACGAGGATAATAACAAAACCGTATCGCTCAACTGAGGCGTAGGAACGTGCCATGTCCGGCGGCAGGATGCCGGCAAGTATTTTACTGCCGTCAAGGGGAGGGATGGGCAGGAAATTAAAGATACAGAGTACCAGATTGATCCATACAGACGCCATAAGCACCATATTCAGAGGGACAAGGATGGCCTCGGCAACTGATGAGTAGGGAAGGTTTTCTGCCAGAAACCAGACAACTTTTACAGCAATGGCACTGAGTACCGCGAGAATAAGGTTCACCACAGGACCGGCAAGGGCAACCCAGAGCATATCTTTTTGCGGATTCTTGAAATAATTCGGGTTGACCGGAACCGGTTTTGCCCAGCCTATCTTGATGATGAAAAAGGCGATTGTCCCCAGAGGGTCAAGGTGTTTCAGGGGATTGAGGGTGAGTCTGCCCATGGCTTTGGCAGTGGGGTCGCCCAGGCGGTACGCCACGTAGCCGTGGGCAAATTCATGCACCGTGAGCGCCAGCAGTATTGCCGGGGCAATCACAATGAATTGAAGAATGTAATCGTTCATGGTTTCCGTCATATCCTGTAAAGGTGATAGTGCAGTTTTGTTGTGTCTGCTGCAAGGGTAAGCATTGAAAAGGAAGGGGGCAAGGGGGGCTGTTTTTTACTGAATGATTTTGAGGGTGATCTTCCTCGGAGAAAACAGTACCTCTATTTGCAATATTTTAGGTAGATAATGCGGTTTTTTTAATAGAAAATAACCGGTTGGGGACAATGCTGTTAAGGATTGTTACGGCTCAGCCGGGATTTTTCCTTGACGATAAAAGGAGACGGTATTAAAAATTAATACCATGGAAAAGAAAAAAGAACGGGTCTTCTCATTTAAGGCAGATGGTGATCTCTCCACAGCTCTTGAAAATACACCCAACCGCTCGGAATTTATTCGAAAGGCTCTCCTTGCAGCCCTGGAGCACGAATGTCCGTTGTGCAGGGGGACGGGGGTACTGAGTCTTGAGCAGGGAAAACATCTTGAGCAGTTTCTCACCCTCCATGCCTTAACCCGATGCGAAGAATGCCAGGCAGTGCATTTTGTCTGTCAGTCCAACGCTGATGACGGAGAATCTCATACAAAGGTAAAAGGGGGAGTTCAGAAATGAGTTGTGTCAAAGTGGTTGTTTTCCTTTGTGTTCTGCTCTGTTTTTTTCCGGCTTTGCTGGTGGCGTCAGAGTCGGGAAAGGTGGATGTGTTTGTCTCCATTCCTTCACAGAAGTGGTTATGTGAACAGGTGGGTAAAGGTCTGGTCACGGTGCGGATACTGATAGAGAAAGGGCAGGAACCGCATAGCTTCGAGCCTCGTCCCCGCCAGATACTGGAGTTGTCAAAGTCGTCCATTCTCTTTGGTGCCGGTCTGGTGTTTGAGAAAGGGCTTATGCAGCGGATGGGGCATAGTTTTCTCAATTTTCGTATCGTTGATACCACAGAGAAAATCCACAGGATCCCCATGCAGGGAGAGAAAAGCGAGAAAGGCGAGATGGATCCCCATGTCTGGTTGTCACCTGTTAATCTGAAGATTATGGCAGCATCCATGGCAGAAAATCTCGCTGTTGAAGACCCGAAGAATGCGGAGGTCTACCAGAAGAATATGGCGGAACTCGGTCGGCAGCTGGATGATCTGGATCGTGAGATAACTGAACGCCTTGCCCCATTTCGGGATGCCTCATTTCTGGTGTTTCATCCGGCATTCGGGTATTTCGCCGACAGGTACCATCTGCATCAGGTTGCGGTGGAGGTTGGAGGACGTTCGCCAACACCCAAAAAACTTGCCGCTCTTATCGGAAAGGCAAGGAAGGAAAAGATCCGCGTGGTCTTTGTGCAGCCCCAGTTTGACCCCAAAAGTGCCAATGTGGTTGCCAATGCTATTCACGGGCAGGTGGTTCCCATGGATCCTCTGGCAGAGAATGCAGCAGAGAGTCTGGACGTGATGGCAGAGAAGATTGCGGAAGGGCTGGGGGGTAAATAGTGCAGCCCATAGGACCTTTCCAGGAGAGTGCTGTTTTCATAAAGAATCTGAACTTTTCTTATGATTCTCGGCTGATTCTCGAAGATGTGAATCTTGATATCTTTCCCCTGGATTCCATCTGTGTGGTCGGTCCCAATGGTGGCGGCAAGACGACACTGGTCAAGCTTATTCTCGGATTACTGCATCCGGATAGCGGTACGGTGCAAATCTACGGAGGCAGCCCCGAAGATGCCCGTCTGCGCATGGGCTATGTACCCCAGTATGCCCAGTATGATTCAAGCTTTCCCATTTCTGTGCTGGAAGTGGTGTCCATGGGATGTTTGGGCAGAAGCTTCACCGGGAGGTACAGCAGGGAAGATCGGGCACAGGCGATGGACTCCCTTGAAGAGACAGGACTTGCTGATATTGCAGGGCGTCCCTTTGCCTCAATTTCAGGGGGGCAGCGCCAGCGGGTACTGATCGCCCGGGCACTGGCAGCAAAGGGTGATATTCTTATTCTTGATGAACCCACTGCCAATATCGACCATGAGAGTGAAATGCATTTTTTTGAATTGCTCACACGGTTGAATCAGCGCATGATTATCCTGATGGTGACCCATGATGTGGGTTTTGCGTCCACCTTTTTTAAACGCATTGCCTGTGTCAATAAGCAGGTGAAGATCCATCCCACAAGTGCACTCACGGGAGATATGATCCGTGAAATGTATGGTGGCGACCAGCAGATGATCCGCCATGATCACTGCTGCGGTCCGGAGGGACACACTTATGGGTGATTTTCTGACGGTCATCCTGGATCCTGACCTGCCTTTTCTCCGCTATGCTCTGCTCACCGGAATCTTTGCCTCCATTCCCTTTGGAGTTATCGGCACCTTCGTTGTCGTAAGGCGGATCAGTTATATTGCAGGTGCCATTGCCCACTGTGTGCTCGGTGGCATCGGTTTGGGGCTGTATCTGGAAAAGGGGATGGGGGTCGGCTGGTTTGGTCCGATTCAGGGGGCGGTTCTCGCAGCACTGCTGGCAGCTTCTGTTCTTGCCGTGGTGAGCCGCCATGCAAAACAGCGTGAAGACAGTGTTATCGGTGCTCTATGGGCGGTGGGGATGGCGGTGGGGCTGCTCTTTATTGCCAAAACCCCCGGCTATGTAGATCCTATGAGTTACCTCTTCGGAAATATTCTGCTGGTGGGAAAGAATGATCTGCTCTTTGTATTGGCACTTGATGTGTTGGTGTTCGGGGCGGTGTGGATATTTTATAATAAATTTCTAGCGATCTGTTTTGATGAGGAGTTTGCCCGGCTGCGAGGCGTCTCAACAGGCTGGTTCTATCTGTTTCTGCTTTGCCTGACTGCCCTCACCATCGTACTTCTGGTGCGGGTGGTGGGAATTGTGATGGTTATAGCCCTTCTCACTCTACCTGCAGCCGTTGCCGGCAATTTTTCCAGAAATATCTTTCAGATGATGCTGGTGGCGGTACTGTTCTGCGTGTTTTTTGTGGTAACAGGGCTGGGGCTCAGCTTTTCCCTGGACCTGCCCAGTGGTCCGGTCATTATTCTGGTGGCGGCGGTGGTATATTTGTGCACCATGGTGTTTGAGAGGCTGAGACATTAACTGCCTGGTGTGAGTGTGAAATTCTTTGTGATAAAATTCCGTTCATCTTCCCTGTTCTGCACCTTCCCGTCAAGCTTTGCATCCTGCAGGGCTGTGAGCATCTTTTTGAACTGTTTCCCCGGTACATATCCCATATCTTTCAGGTCTTTTCCGGTAAGAAGAGGATGGACGTTGCCAAGGGTGGTGACGTAGAGAGAAATAAGCTTTTTGATCTCATTTTTCCTGGCAATAGCCATAAGATAGAGAAGCCCGTCATTTGACAGGGGGCTGAGCAGTCTGCAAAGTGCACTGTTGTTTTTTGGTTGTCTGCCGTAGAGCTGGTTGGCAATCTCATCTGCTAAAACCTTTTGTTCCAGAAGATCCTTGTGTGTTTTTGGCGGCAGCTGAAAACGCTTGCAGAAATTGTCGAGTACAGCGGGTTTGGAGCGGCCCATGATGGCAAGAAGATAGATGCGCCAGGGAAAAATTTCCTTTTCTAAAAAGAGCAGGCGGAACCAGGCGATGGCCCGTTGTGCCTGGGTCAGGTTGTGCATAAAGCGTCGATCCACCTTTAAATGGGGTTTCAGATCCGGCCAGAGAAACTGAAAGAGGTTGAAGTCTGCCAGCCGTTTGATTGCGGGGAGAGGGTTTTCCTCACAAAAGATCAGTTTCAGCTCGGAGAAAAAGCGGGGGTCATCTCCCTTGTCAAACAGGTTCATCTTCACAGCACCCTGAATCAGGCGGGCTGTATGTTTGGCAATTTTAAAATCCATTCGTTTCTCAAAGCGGACAGCCCGGAAAATCCGACTGGGATCTTCCACAAAACTCAGATTGTGAAGAACCTTGATCTGTCCATCCTTCAGGTCATTCTGACTGTTGAAAAAATCGAGCAGGGTTCCGAATTTCTCCGGATTAAGCTGCAGTGCCATACCGTTGATGGTAAAATCCCGCCGGTAAAGGTCGAGTTTTATGGATGAGAGTTCAACGGTGGGCAGTGCCGCCGGATATTCGTAATATTCAAGGCGTGCTGTGGCAACATCTATCTTAAACCCGTCGGGCAGGATGATGTTTGCGGTGAGGAAGCGGTCGTGTGCTTTTACTCTGCCGCCAAGCTTTTGTACAAGCTTTCCGGCAAAGACAATTCCGTCGCCCTCCACCACAATATCAAGATCCAGATTCTGCTGTTTGAGCAGCAGATCCCGCACGAATCCTCCCACTGCATAGGCGGTATAGCCTGCTTCTTCCGCAACTTCACCAATGGTCTTTAAGAGAATGACCAGATCCCGGCTCAGGCATTCGCCAATAACCTGCAGCAGGTTTTTTGTTTTCTTACGTGTCGGCTGATCGTTCTCATGGTGAAGATTACGGGGCAGGTGGGCAGGGTCGTTTATCAGTCTGTTGAGCAGGTCGGTGCGGGTGATAACCCCTTTTAAGATGTTGTCCTGGACAATTGGTATCAGCCGCTGTTTACGTTCGATGATGAGTTCTTCGATATCTGCCAGGGTGGCACTGAGGGGGAGAACCTCGATGTCACTTGTCATGTAATCGCTCACTGGAAAAGAGCCGAGGTTGTGGTGGATCGCCTTTTCAATGACCCGTCGCGATATCATGCCAACCACCCGGGCTATGGCCGGCAGCTGGGAATTTCCGGGGGCTTTACTGGTAAGAACGGGGAGTGCGGTGATGTTGTAGCGGGTGAGGACATTGTTTGCCTCCAGGATGGTGGTGTCTTCCGGAATGGAGATGGCCGGCTGGGAGAGCATCTCTTTGGCAATCGCCTGGGGCTCGATATGTTTGTGCAGACTGCGGATCAGATGTTCCTGTGCCTCAATAAGTGTCATGTCGCGTACGGTTGCGGCAGCGGCAGTGGCATGTCCGCCGCCGTTAAAGTCCCTTGCTATCTGTCCCACGTTTACTTCCGGAATTCGGGAGCGGGCAATAAGGTAGATCCGTCCCTCCATGCAGACCAGGGCAAAAAGGGTATCCAGGTTCTCCATCACCATAAAGCGTCTGACAATCAGGGAAAAATCGTCCTCGTAGTGCTGCAGGGTAAGGGTTGCCACGACATTCCTGATCCCGGAGATTTGATAGCTCTGTGCTGTCTTTGTCAGCGCATGGAGGAGAAAGACCTGATGGGAGGTGAGGTCCGAGGAGAGAAACTGGGAGATGATTTCCAGTTGTGCTCCTTTTTCCAGAAGCCAGGCAGCAGCCGTCAGATCGGCAGGGCGTGTGCTCAGATGGGAAAGGGAGCCGGTGTCTTCATAGATACCAAGGGCGAGAAGCGTTGCTTCATCCTTCGAGACGGGAATTTCCTGCTCCTGGAATATCCGGCAGAAGAGTGTGGTGGTTGCCCCTGCCTCGATAATAAATTCTTTGTCACCGTTCATGCAGTCAGTGGTGTCGGGGTGGTGGTCGTAAATATGAAGTGATAGCCCCGGGTTGTCCAGACATTCGGCAAAGACACCGATACGGCTTTTCTGTCTGGTGTCCACCACGATAAGGGTTGTGACTGTGTCCAGTTCAATATCTTTTAATCTGACAAAGTTGTATCTGTCCTGCAGTGTGTCGCTGATAAGCTGCCGCAGGTTTTTTTCCTGGGAGCCGGGAAAACACATCAGTGCATCCGGATAGAGTTTCCGGGCGGCGATCATGGAGGCGAGACCGTCAAAGTCTGCATTCAGGTGGGTGGTGATGACTTGCATGGGGGCGTTGCCTTATACCTCAACTCGCAGGGGGATGTTGTGACTGTTGGTTACTTTTAACTATCGACTATCCTTCTTCTTCTGTCAATGCCTGCTCAGCCCCGCGGGTGAAATTTCTTGTGAATGGATTTCAGGCGGTCCCGGTCGATATGGGTATAAATCTGGGTTGTGGTGATATCGGAATGGCCGAGCATAAGCTGTACGGAGCGGAGATCGGCACCGTGGGTGAGCAGGTGGGTGGCAAAGGAGTGGCGAAGGGTATGGGGGGAGAGTTTGTCGCTGATTCCGGCGGCAGCTGCGGCATCGTTTATGATCTGCCAGAAGCGCAGACGGGTCATGGCTTTTGCACGATTGCTAACAAACAGGGCGTCGCTGCGTCTGCCCTTCAGGATTAGGGGACGGGCGGATTGCAGATAATTTTCAATGGATTCTTTTGCCGGAATTCCAAAGGGTATCAGTCGTTCTTTTTCGCCTTTCCCAAGTACGCGGACAAAACAGGATGTCAGGTTACAGGCGGTTACCGGCAGGGTGACGAGTTCTGTGACCCGCAGACCTGTGGAGTAAAGAAGCTGCAGCATGCAGTAGTTGCGCACGATGAGGGGACTCTGCAGGGCGGGAGGGGTGAGCAGTCTGTCCACAACTTCTATCGGCAGTGCCTTTGGCAGGGGCTGCCCGCTTTTGGGGATGGTGATAAAGGCGAGGGGGTTGGTTTCTATCTCACCGGCATGGTGGAGAAAGGAAAAAAAACTCTTCAGGGCAGAGAGGCGTCGTCCATTGCTGCGGTGGGAAATATTTCTGCTGAGACAGAATTTGAGAAATCTGTGGATGCTTGTGTCGGAAACATCCCCGAGACAGGTTATTTTTGCTGAACGCTGGATAAACCTGAGAAAAAAGGCGATGTCGGCATCGTATGCCCTGATCGTATTTTCCGCAAAGCGTTTCTCGGTGATGAGATAGAAGAGAAAACGTTCTTTGGCGGCACCAAATTCCGGAAGAAGCGGTTTCGTGATGATGGCTGCTAAGAAGAGCTATTAAGAGGAAAAACGTCTGTTACCTGGTAAAGAAAAAGGAAGCAGCAGACGTTTTAAAGGGAAGGGCAACTCTTGTCTCAGCCGCGTCTGATGCGGTTGAACTTGCGAAGTTTGCGGCGTGCTTCAGCCTGTTTGCGGCGTTTTTTGACACTTGGCTTTTCATAGTGCTCACGGCGTTTTAACTCTCTTTTGATTCCATCAATCTGCAGTTTCTTCTTCAGCTGTCTGATGGCATATTCAAGATCTCCACGAACTTCAACTTCTATCATTTGGGACTCCGTAAGTACAAAATATAGTTAAGGAAATAATATGATTAGAAAATCCACCCGGAATTTCTAACGGAATAATCGTAAAAAATAAAAACGGTAATTTTCCTTATATAGAAAAAAGTCGCCGTTCTGTCAATGGATTATTGTCCATTAAAGGGGGATTGTCGTTTTCCGGGTGGATCAGGGGAGTATTTTACCGGGATTGAGAATGGTGTTCGGGTCAAAGAGCTTTTTCAGGCTGCGCATGACTGCAATGCTTGTCCTGTCAAGCTCGAGACTGATAAACGCGGATTTTGTGTTTCCCACGCCATGTTCGCCGGAAATCGTTCCCCCCAGCCGGAGAACTTCTGTAAACAGTGCGCTCTTTGCCTGTTGTATCTTCTCAGACTCACGTTGGTCGCGATTTCGTGTCATTATGTTGACATGCAGGTTGCCGTCACCGGCGTGACCGAAAGTGAGGATGATGAGCTGCAGCTTCCCGGCAAGGGACTCACAAAAAAGAACCAGGTCCGGGATACGGGTTCTTGGTACGACCACGTCTTCGCTGCTCTTGTGCGGGTTCAGTTTGAATGCTGCCGGAGATATGGAACGTCGTGCCCGCCAGATGTCCTGGATGTCCTGCTCGTTTGCCGCCTGCCGCAGGCTGCAGTGGGGTTCCTGTTTGAGCAGTTCCCTGAGCCGCTGTACCTGGTCCATGACATGATCTTTGCTGCCGTCAATTTCCAGAATAAGCATGGTGCGGATATCTTCTGCCGGCGGCTCCGGCAGAAGTTCTGAAACGACGCTGATGGCAGTCTTGTCCATATACTCCAGGGTACAGGGCAGGATATTGTGCTGCAGGATTTTTGCAACCAGTGTTGTGGATTTCTGCAGAGAGGTGGATTGCAGGAGAAAGGTTTCCTTCCATTCCGGCAGGGGCTGGAGCCGGGTGATGATTTGAGTGATTACGCCAAGCGTTCCTTCCGAGCCGATAAAGAGTCTGGTGAGGTCATAGCCCACAACGCCTTTTTCTGTGCGGGTGCCAGTGTGCAGGATGTCGCCGTTGGCAAGCACAACTTCAAGCCCGATGATGGAGTCTTTGGTGACACCGTATTTTACCGCAGACGGACCACCTGCACATTCGGCCGCGTTTCCGCCAAGGGTGCAGAACTTCAGGCTGGCGGGGTCGGGCGGGTACATGAGCTGCTGTTTCTTCAGTTCGCTCTGAAATTCTCCGGTGATAACCCCCGGCTGGACCACAGCGATCTGGTTTTCTTTGTCAATTTCAAGGATTCGGTTCAGTCGTGAACAAGCAAGTACCATACCTCCCTGCAGGGGGACTGCCCCGCCTGTCATGCCGGAACCGGCTCCCCTTGCGGTTACCGGCAGACCGTGCTCGTTTGCAAGTCTCAGGAGGGCAGATACCTGTTCTGTGCAGTCCGGGAAGACAACAACATCGGGGAGAGCCCTCTGTCTGCTGCCGTCGTAGGAGTAGCAGTGCAGTTCTTCTTTTCCTGTCCTGCAGTGTTTCTGCCCGACAATATTGCTGATCTTTTGTAACAGTGTTGAGTCCATTGCTGCATCATACTCCTGTGGGAAAAAAAACAGTAGGCAAAAGAGATGGGATATGGATCTTCGTCTGTGGATGAAGTAGAATGGGAACAGCGGTATCTGGTCGGCATGGAAGTGCTGTTTTCCTGATCAGAGAAGCCCGCCTCCCCGATGCCTGGCGGGCTGGGCGAAAGAGCAGGGCGGTTAAAGATAATGATTGGAGTTTGAGGATCTAATGGGAAATACGAAAAAAATACGGGTGGCATTGCTTGCCGGAGGGAAATCCGGAGAACGTGATGTCTCTCTTGCAGGGGCGGCAGGTTTTGAGGCGGCAATTGACCGGGATCGGTTTGAGTTGTCCCGTTATGATCCCAAAACGGATCTTGAACGACTCGCCGGGGATGTTGAACAGATAGATGTTGCCTTTATCCTTCTCCATGGAATACACGGGGAAGATGGAACGGTACAGGGGTATCTGGATCTCCTGGGTATCCCGTATCAGGGCTCCGGCGTCCTCGGCAGTGCACTGGCCATGGATAAAAATATGGCAAAGAGCTTATACCAGCTCGAAGGACTGCCCGTTGCCCGCTGGGAGATGGCACAAGTGGAAGATAAGGAACGTGCGGATCGCCTGCTCGCCATTCTTGAGTTACCGCTGGTAATAAAACCTGTTCGTGAAGGATCCAGTCTTGGTATGAGCATAGCCCGTGACAAAGAGCAGCTGCTTGACGGTGTCCGCCTTGCGTATGAGCACGATTCGCAGGTGATGGTAGAGGAGTATCTGGAAGGGCGTGAGATCACCGTCGGGGTGATCGGCAATGACGAGTTGACACCGCTGCCGCTGGTTGAGATTGTTCCCGGTGACGGGTTTGAATTTTTTGATTATGAGGCAAAGTACAGAGATGGCGGGGCACGGGAGATCTGCCCCGCAGAGGTGAATGCTGATATTGCCGAAAAAGCTCAGCAATATGCTCTTGCCGCCCATCGAATCCTGCAGCTGCGGGGATATTCCCGTACAGATATGATTTTGACACCCGCAGGCGACTTGTATCTGCTTGAGACGAACACGATCCCGGGAATGACCCCCACAAGCCTGCTGCCCCAGGCGGCGGCGGAAGCAGGACTTGGTTTTCAGGCGTTAATCAGCAGGCTGCTTGATCTTGCCCTTGAAAAAACAGTCTGATCAGCGGCTCTCCAGAAAACATTTGATATGATCGCTTCGTGCCGGATGACGCAGACGCTGTAAGGCTTCCTGTTCTATCTGGCGAATGCGTTCCCGGGAAACATTAAAGCGTTTTCCAACCTCATCAAGGGTGCATTCCTCTTTTACACCGATTCCAAAACGCATACGGATAACCTGTGCTTCCCGGTCACTGAGGCTGGCGAGTACGTCGTCGAGCTGTTTGTGAAGGTCTGCTGTTACGGCAATGTCAGCAGGAGAATCCGCCTTTTTATTCTCGATAATGGACATCAGGTTCTGATTGTTCTCGCCAATGGGCTCGTCCAGAGAAGATGGCTCTCGGGTTGTCTCCATAATGGCAAGCATCTTTTCGTAGGGCATGTATGTTGTTTCGGAGAGTTCTGAAATGGTAGGCTTTCTTCCCAGTTCCCGGTGCAGTTCACTGAATGATTTGTTGAAATGGTTGCAGGAGACCAGAAAGTGGGCGGGCAGTTTGATGGTTCTGGTCTTTTCCGGGATTGCCCGTGTTATTGCCTGTCGTATCCACCAGGAGGCATAAGTTGAAAAGCGTCTGCCTGTGTTGTGGTCAAAGCGGAACACTGCCCGCATCAGCCCTATACATCCTTCCTGGGTAAGGTCGGCAAGGCTTAATCCCCTGTCTGTATAGCGTTTGGCAATGGAGCAGACCAGGCGAAGATTGGCAGTGATAAGGGAATTTTTTGCCGTTTCTATCTCTTCAGCCATCCCTTTAAACTGGATGCAGATCCTACGGGTGGCGTTGTCTTCCGGGAGTTTGCAGCAGATCAATTCCATGGTGGACATCATGTAATCCAGCCTGCGTTTGCCGGGTTTCAGTTCTTTGTCTTTTTCCTCCCATTTCTGCAGTGTCTTCTGCAGGGCAAGGATCTCGTCGGGTGGAGATTCAATACTGAGCACTCCTCTGGCAATGTACTGGAAATTGTCCCGGATGATTTTGGTGTATTCCAGTTCGTCCTCATGGCTGAGTAGTCGTGACGACTGCAGCTGCTGTTCGACAAGAGATGGCGGCTGTCTGTCTTCTGTGCTGTCATGGCTGTCTGTCTGTAGCATTGGAACCCTCGGTTTTGTGGTAATTTTATTCTGGGGGTAATGGTTTTTCAGTAATGCAAAAAGTGAACCAGTATTAATTTTTGTACTTTTAGTGGTGTGATATCAGGCTATTGTGGAGTGGCGTATTTCGTATGCAGGGGGGGAGGTCACAGGAGAGTCGGAAATTTGACAATCCGGTTTCCGTATTTGGGGGCAGGGGGCAGATTGATGAAGATGGGATAGGATTGTTTCTATCGTACTGTTTAAAAGGCATTACTTTTCTTGACAGATATTTGTGGAGTGTATAGAACTATAAATAGATGTAAATGATGTTTACGATAGGAAAGAAAGTTTCATGGCATATTTCTGCTGAGTAAAAAAAACTGAATATTATGGAACTGCGCAGTCAACTCTCATCCCTCAGGCGTCGTCTTAACCAGGTTCGCGGAAGCTGGACGACTGAGGACTACAATTCCCTGGTCTGTTTTTATGTGGACCTGCTGCCCAAGCTGATGCATGTGGAGCGGTGCACCATTTTTCTCAATGAATCCGGCGGTGGTTCTCTGGTCTCCATGTTTGGAACAGCTCTTGAGAGGGGTGTTATCCAGGCACCTCGTGAAGGCAGTATTGTCGGCAGGGTTCTCGCAGATGGCGACAGTGTTATTGAAAACGATCTGAAAGCGGTTTCCGGGTATCATCAGCAGGCGGATGAACAGACAGGGTTTCATAGTCGCAATACCCTCTGTGCTCCCATCAGGAGTGTCGCCAACGGAGCTGTGCTTGGTGTGATCCAGCTTTTGAACAGTAACAAAGCGTCCGGTTTCAGCACAGATGACCAGGTATATCTCGAAGAGATTGCCGGATACCTCTCCATCTCCATTGAATCCTTTCTGTTAAGTGAGAAGATTGAGGAGATTGTGGAGATTGCCCGGGAGATTGACACCGAAGTGGCGAAAATTCAGCCCGGCGAGATGCCTCAGGGAGAATTTATTGCAAAAAGTCCGGAGATGCTTGCTGTCCTGAGGATGGTCTGGGTTGTTCGTAATACCCCGGTTAATGTTTTAATACAGGGCGAGAACGGAACCGGCAAGGAACTCATTGCCAAGATGATTCATGAGCATGGTGAGCGGCACGACAAGCCCTTTGTACCCGTTAACTGTGCCTGTATTCCCGAAACACTGGTTGAGAGTGAATTTTTTGGTCATGAAAAGGGAGCTTTTACGGGAGCAGGCAAGAGTCGCCGCGGTCGCTTTGAGGAAGCAAAGGGGGGGACGTTGTTCCTTGACGAAATTGGCGAAATGCCGCTTAGTGTTCAACCAAAATTTCTGCGTGCTGTTCAGGAGCAGGAGGGAACGCGACTGGGCAGTAATGTTCCTGTTGCCTACGATGTACGTCTTATTTCTGCCACAAACCGCGATCTGCAAAAGGAAATTGATGAAGGCAATTTTCGCCGGGATCTCTTCTTCCGTCTGTTTTCAGTGGAGATCGAGATCCCTCCCCTGCGCGAACGAAAGGAGGATATCCTGCCCCTTGCCCTCTCTTTTCGCGAAGAAACCAACCAGAGATTCAGCAAGGCGGTGGGTGAGTTCAGCCCCGAACTGCTGAACCTGTTTGAGGAGTTTCCGTGGCCGGGAAATGTGCGGCAGCTAATGAAAGAAGTGGAGCGTCTTGTTGCTCTTACCGGTGACGGAATGCAGATGGAAGTGGCAACCTGCTCCCGTGAGCTTCGTACTTTTGCCGCAAACAATCAGATTGAGAAAGTACGTATGCCGGAAGGTGAGTATGGACTGCCCGAGCAGGTGACAAGCCTTGAAAAACGGTTGATCGTGAAGGCTCTCACTGACACAGGGGGAAACAAAACCCAGGCCTCAAAATTACTGCATATTACCCGTCAGGGTCTCCTGAAAAAAATAAAGAGGTATCAGCTTTCTGTTTAACTTTTCAGGACTGTTCTCAATCTTCTTTTTTCAGCAGAAATGTCTGTAATGTGGTACTTCCACCCCTCAAGAGGGTACCGAAAAGAGTGCCGATCTACCATTTGTTACCGGCGCCAGTCCGTAGAAAGTTTCTGAGACGTAATCCAACAAAGTTGGAGCACTTTGTATCCTTCCCTGAAAGTTCCTTTTTTAAAAGAGTTGCTTTCGTGCTTCTGTTTCCTATACAATTCTTGTAAAGGAGCTATCTTCTCCTGCCTCATCTAATGAGTGTGCAAAATAGTGCCTTCCTCCTGAAAAGCTGTAATAAAAAACACGGTGGAACCTTGCAGCTAACGAGCTCAAAAGGAAAAGGGGCAAATTTCATCATCACCTTGCCGGTAGATGGAGCAGCAAGGATACAAGAAGTAACAGTTCGCGAGGATATCCATGGTTGAACCGAAAAAAAGGTATACGTTGCTCATTGCCGAAGAAGATGCTGTTATCCGTAAAGAGACCAGCTCTTTTCTTCAATTACAGGGCTATGACACGCTGGAGGCGGGCAGTGGCAGCAAAGCCCTTGAGCTGCTTCGTTCTCACAAACCAGATATTCTTATCACGGATTTGCGAATGCCCGGACTGGACGATTCCGAGCTGCTGAAAATAACTCTCCAGGAATTTCCTTTGACCCCGGTTATTATTCTTTCCGGTATGGGCACTATGCAGGATGCCATCGATTTATTACACCTCGGAGCCTTTGATTATATCAGTAAACCGATTCAGGATATGGAGCTCATTCTTCACAGTGTGAAGAAGGGGCTTGAGCACCTGGAACTCAAGAAAAGAGCACAGAGTCATACCGACGAAATGGAAGCCCTGGTACGGCAACGAACCATGGAACTCCTGCAGCAGAACAAACAGCTCGAAAAGGAGATGAAAAAACGGCAGGTTCAGGAAACTCTGGTTCTTCATGCCAAACAGGAATGGGAACGGACGGTCGATTCCATGCCAGAGATGATTGCCTTGGTTGACAATAATCACCACATTGTGCGCATGAATCATTCTATGCAGCAAAAGATAGGAAAGCCCTATGAAGAAATCATAAACAAACCGTGTTTTCACTGGCTGCATGGTATGCAATGCCCGCACGGGAAATGTCCCCACGTTAAAACCCTGACTGATTTCCGGGAACATACAGAAGAATTTTACGAACCGCACCTCAACTGTTACGTCGAAGTGACCACTGTCCCCTATAAAGACCCTGACGGTACTTTGATCGGTTCTGTGCATATTGTCAGGGATATATCCGAACGAAAAAATCAACAGAAAGATTATGAACGACTCTTTGAATCATCCAGAGACGCCATTATCGTTACTGATGAGAGCGGCTTTCTTGACTGTAATCATGCCGCCCTGAAGATGTTTGGTTATAAAGATAAAGAAGAGTTCCTTACACTTTGCCCTGCTGATGTTTCTCCTGAAATACAGCCCGACGGTACTTTTTCCGCCGAGGCGGCCGAAAAACAAATTAGAGAGGCCATTGAAGGGCGCGGAGTTTTCTTTTCCTGGGAACATAAACGCAAAGATGGATCGATTTTTCCGGCAGAGATTCTTCTCAGTCCCTTTGAGCGTGAAGATAAACTTGTTGTGCAGGGGGTTGTGCGTGATGTAAGTGATCGTCTTCTAGCTGATAAAGATAAAGAAAAACTGCAATCCCAACTGCTACATGCCCAGAAACTGGAATCTGTAGGACAACTGGCAGCAGGAATTGCCCATGAAATCAACACACCTGCCCAGTTTATAGGTACAAATATTGATTTTCTTGACGAAGCCGTACAAGATTTCATTGAATTCATAACACAACTTAAAAAAATAATGGCAACGGCAACAGCAGAGACGGAACAGGCTATTTGCCATGCCCTTGAAGAGGCAGACTGGGAGTTTCTTGTCACAGAACTTCCCCAGGCCATAGCTCAATCAAAGGATGGGGTGCAACGGGTGACATCTATTGTCCGGGCCATGAAAGAATTTTCCCATCCCGGCAGTAAAGAAAAAGTCCTGTACAACCTCAACAACATCATTGAAACCACGGTGACAGTGGCCAGAAATGAGTGGAAATATGTGGCCGAAGTGAAACTGGATCTTGATGAAGATCTCCCGCAGCTCCCCCTGCTCGTTGATGAAATGGGTCAGGTGGTTCTTAATATGCTGGTTAACGGAGCCCATGCCATTGGAGACAAACTTGGTGAAAATCCCCAGGGGGATAAGGGGACAATTACTATCACGACCAGAAATGGGAAAGACCATGTGCTTCTGACCATCAGTGACACGGGTACAGGTATTCCGGAAGAATCAAGGACACGCATCTTTGATCCGTTTTATACCACTAAGGCTGTAGGAAAAGGTACAGGGCAGGGGCTTGCCATTGCCCATGATGTAATCAGTAAACATGAGGGCGCAATCAGAGTGGAGAGTACAGCGGGCAAGGGAACTACCTTTACTATCGCACTGCCTTTCGATAAAATTGCAAAAATATAGTTCGTCCTTTTTGTGTTTTGGTGAGAATTAAAAGTGTGCAGGTACAAACTTTCTCGTGATTAACATCAAAGGAAAGCTGTTCTTTGTTGTGTTTGTAACTGCTTTATATGAGTATGAAAAATATCATAATAGCGTGAGCCGTAACTCGCTGCTCTTGTATTGAATTGGGCTTGACGGTTATGGTACAGGGAAGGATAGCAATGACACAAGCTGATATAAACCTACTGGAACAGGAACTGGAAAGTGCCCGTCAGGCACTCAATCAGCTCCGGTATCAAAACGAGATGATGCTGCGCTGGGTTGAAGGTGCCGTTCTTCTTGTGGATAAAACAGGCACAATCATTCAGGCCAATGAAGTTGCCCTGCGTGCTCTGGGCTGGCAGGAAGAAGAACTCATCGGGCAAAATTGTCACGAGACCATCCATCATACACTGGAGGATGGCAGTGAGTATCCCTGGGATTTCTGCCCCGTTTTTGCAGCCCTTGAGGACGGCTCTTCACACCATGTCAGTGGAGACATCTTCTGGTGCAGGGATGGCACAAGTTTTTCTGTTGACTTTATTGCCTGCTCCACCCGCAATGAACAGAATGAAATCAACGGAGCTGTGCTCACCTTCCGCAATCTCACTGAATTGCGTATGCAGGAGGCCAAACGAATCCACGGCATGAAACTTGAATCCATCGGAGAACTTTCTGCCGGAATTGCCCACGAAATCAACACGCCCATGCAGTTTGTCGGCACCAACCTTTCCTTTCTCCGTGAAGGATTTGATGATATTCTTGAGCTCTGCGACCGTTATAAAAAATTTCGAAAGGATGTCGCACAGGAGGAGAAATTTCACTCAATCTGTGAGGAACTTGCTGAATTTGAAGAAGAGATTGACATAAGCTACATTGAAGAAGAGGTTCCCGCCGCCTTTCAGCAGACCCAGGATGGTGTGGAAAGGGTGGTCAAACTTGTACAGGGGTTGAAAGGATTTGCCCATTCTGACAGTGAACAGATGAAACAATCAGTGGATGTTAATGATGTTATTAAAAATACATTGGTGGTGAGTCGTAATGAGTATAAGTATGTGGCAGATGTTGAGACGAACCTTGGTGTGTTACCAAGGATTCTGATTCATCCCGGAGACATTGGTCAGGTCATCCTTAATCTGATCATCAATGGTGCTCATGCCATAGCTGATGTGGTTAAGGAAACAGGAGGAAAAGGATCTATTCGTATTGAAAGCAGGCAACAGGATGATGAGATTATTATTACAGTCACCGATACCGGTGGAGGGATACCGGATTCTGTCAGGAATCGGATATTTGACCCGTTTTTTACCACCAAGGAGGTTGGTCGCGGATCAGGTCAGGGACTGGCTATTTCCAGATCCATAATCCACGAAAAACACCAGGGGACACTGTCTTTTACTTCAACAACGGGACAGGGAACAAGCTTTTCTATTCACCTGCCCATGGAAACGCCTGCCGATAAATAAGTCGGGCGTTGGTGTTCCTTGCACATGCAGAAAGAAGAGTGGCGTTGAGTAAGTATTGTACAGAATTCGATTCACACCCGGATACAGTAAGCAATGATACGGTTACGTCCGCTACGTTTGGCCTCGTATAATGCTTTGTCGGATTGTTCAATAAGGGTGTGGGGTGCAAGATCATCAGATGCAGGATTGCAGGTCGCCACACCCATGCTGACGGTGACCATATCGCTGGCGAGCGAGTCCCTGTGAGGAATACAGTGAGATGCTATTTTCTTTCGGATTTTACCCGCCACATGCATGGCACCATCTGGTTTTGTATCAGGAAGGATACAGCATAATTCCTCACCACCATAGCGGGCCACCATATCCATGGGGCGATTCAGCACCTCCTGTACCGCCCTGGCAATCTTAATGAGACACTGGTCACCCATTTGATGACCATAGCAGTCGTTATACAGCTTAAAATAATCCACATCGATCATGATAAGTGAGAGGGCGTGCTGTTCCCTTCGGCAGTTTTTCAGCTGCCGGGAAAGATATCGGTTGAAATAACGCCGGTTGGGGATAGTCAGCAAACCGTCAAGTTTGGCCTCCTGTTTGAGAATATTCTCCATTGCCTGTCGGGCAAGGCGATCCTGTCGTGCGATAATGATCTGACCGAGAGCTGTTGTCAGTGGAGAAAGATATTCTATAAGTTTAAAACTATATTCTCTTTTCCCATTGATCAGTCCGATAAGGCCGACTACCCGGGAAGAAACCAGAACCGGGATCCCTAAAAAGGATTCGATCCCAGGGGGACCGGTCGATATTTCCGTGTTGTGAGGATCATGGAGAGGATAATTTTTGACAACAGGTGCGTTTGTGAGAATGGCTCTCCCAAACAAATTGTCAAGGTTATGTAATTCCAGTCCTTTGTCTTTGTCGCCCCTGCATAGGGTGACAGTGTCATCAGCCCAGGACAGGTCATTGAGACCATGAAGCAGCACATACGGTTGCTTTTCAGGATCGAGGAGAACATCACCGGTTATCGAAAGGCGACTTTTTATTCATTGGTTCCGGCACCCTTGTCTTCCCTCAGAGGAAGGCGGATGGTAAAGGTCGTCCCCTTGCCCGGCTCACTGTCAACAGTGATGCTGCCGTGATGCTTTATGGTGACCACATCCTGGGCAATGGATAATCCCTGACCAGTGCCATTGCCCACTTCTTTTGTCGTGAAGAACGGGTCAAAAATACGTTTTCTTACCTCTTCCGGCATACCGCTGCCGCTGTCACTGATACGAATTACCGCAAAATCCTGCTCTGTATCCGTTGAAAGGGTGATGGTTCCCTTGTCGTCATTTCCACACTGTTTCTGCTGCTCGGCAATGGCATGGGCACCATTGACTATAATATTGAGAAAAACCTGTCCCATTTCCTCGCTCAGGCAGGGAACCATGGGGAAGTCCCTGGAAAAATCTGTCTCAATTTCAGCCACATATTTCCACTCATTGGCGGAGATAGTGAGGGTGTTATTGATAATATCATTGAGGTTGGCAGGAGCCATCTCTTTGCTGCCGGGATGTGAGAATTCTTTCATGGCTCGAACAATGGCAGAGACCCGGTTCACCCCGTCCCTGGTCTGCTGCAGAGCAGCCGGCACCTCTTCACTGAGGAATTCCCAGTCCGCCTCCTCCATAGCCCTGCGAACAGCACTTACCTGGTCCACAGTCAGTGCGTTACCTCCCGCCTCCTCGCACTCTTTTTCAACAGTGCTCATCAGGGTGGAAATATCGTCAAAACTTTCGGAAAAGAAATCTATATTGGTGCCGATATATTGAATCGGGGTATTGATTTCATGGGCCATACCTGCGGCGAGCTGACCCACCGATTCCAGTTTGGATTGCTGCAGCAACTGAGTCTGCATCTGTTCCCGTTCCTGTTCCATTTCTGTTCTTTTGGTAATGTCCAGAAAATCTTCTACAATACCGACAAGTTCCCCTTCGTTGTTTCTGTATGGTGTTGAAGTAATGGTGTAATGACGTTGCTCATTGTCTTGACGGATTTTAATGCAATCTTCCCGAATTGCTTTACCAGTCCGAAAGATTTGCCGAAGTGCACAATCATCGGATTGTTCACAGGATTCATTCCTGAAATGAGAAAAACATTTTGACCCAACCAGCTCTTCTGCAGACAAACCGGTCATAGTGCAAAAGGTTGCATTCACCCTGACAACGGTTCTATCCTGGTCAATTAAGCGCACACCTGTTGAGATAGTGTTCAATATCTGGTCGATCTCACCATGCATTGCATCAAGATCATCCATGGCATGCTGTAAATCCAGGGTTCGTTCTGCAACCCGCTGTTCAAGGTGCTGATTCGCCTCCTTCAGTTGATTTTCCTTGTCAAGGATTTCATCGACGGTCTTCCGGGTCAGGCGGATAACCAGAAAAACAAAAAAAGCACCTCCAAGGAACACCGATCCGGTGATTAATTCCACGGGCAGAGGAATTTTTGACAGCGATACAACAATGAACCCGAGGTAACCGATCAGGAAAAAACCCATGAAGCCTGTCAGCACAATCCATCGTTTACGGACAAGATCAGGAAGCCCGATGAGCATCTTCAAGCTGAGCAGGATGGACGTCAGCATAAAACCGGCGCCGATAAGAATTAATCCGTTGGAAAAAAGAGTGTCTAGAGTCATGATGATGAATTTCTTTATTGATTGTTGGTTAAACAGTATCTCTTGCAGAGCTTATGTCTTTTCTGCTTCATTCGTTTCATGTTCCAGGGGTAAAAGGATTGTAAAGGTACTGCCCTTACCAGGATGAGAGGTGATATCAATGCTTCCATGATGTTTATTCACCACCACATCCCTGGCAATGGCCAAGCCCTGACCGCTGCCTTTGCCCACCTCCTTGGTGGTGAAAAAAGGATCAAATATTTTTTCACAGACAGCTGTGCTCATGCCCTTGCCGGTATCAGAGAGTGAAATTTCCAGCTGTTTGTCAAGTAACCGTGTGCGGATGGTGATTCTGCCCTTTTCCTCTCCGGAAATTTCCAGCTGATCAGCAATGGCATGGGCAGCATTAACAATCATATTGAGAACGACCTGATTGAGTGCATCCGGAAAACAGGGGATTCGGGGAAGATCCGGAGCCAGATCCATTTCAAGATCCGCGACATATTTCCATTCGTTTTTCGCCACGGTTACGGTATTTTCAATATTGCTGTTGATGTCGCTGAGTTCTGCTTCACCACTCGCCGGTCTGGAAAAAGATTTCATGGCACTGACAATTTTTATAATCCGGCGCAATCCTTCTTTTGACTGGGCAAGGGCATCGGGCACTTCTTCGGCAAGGTACTGCCAGTCAAGATCATCCCAGGCTGACTGCAGATCTGTCATGTCTTTTAACTGTTTATCGGAATCAGACTCCCCTATAACCGGGGTGAGAGATTCCATAAATCCGGAGAGCTCTTCATATGTTTCTGCAAAAAAGTCTACGTTGGTGAGTACATACTGGGTCGGAGTGTTGATTTCATGGGCAATGCCTGCGGCGAGCTGCCCTACGGCTTCAAGTTTCTGGGTCTGGGAAAGCTGTTGTTCCATGGCAACCATATCTGTAATGTCTCGCAGGGCAATAACTTTGTCAATGGTCTTGATAGATGGAACAGCGGCAGAAGAAAATTCCAGATGCAGAGGCTGCTCTGCAAGTGTGATAAGCAGTTTGCCCTGAGCATGCTCTGCCAGTGACTCCTTCAGACTGTTTAGAATATGCTCCCTGATTTTGATATTCTCCATCCCGGTACGTTCAGTCCAGTGAGAAATCATGCTCGCAAAGAAGTCATTATGTTCCGTATACTGCCCCTCTCCGTCACTGGTGAGCAGAGCAAGGGGAATCACCTGAAAAACATCTTCAATGTATTCCTTTTGCTGCCTGATCTCTTCCATGGCTTTATGAATACGTTCAACCTGGTCTTCAAGCTGTTTATTTACTGCAAGTTGATGCACATAAAAAATGCTGATGATTAGTAAAAGAACGGCAACCAGCATTCCGTATGCGACACCATAAACAGTTGTGTCATTCCATCTGACGAGAAGAGTGCCTATTCTTGAATCATTTTTTGTAACCGGCACCTTGATGGTTCTTTCAGGAGTCAGTCCAAGCATCTGCAGCCCTCTCTTTACAGTGCTTTTGTCCTGCCGGGTTACCTCTGAAAAAATTTCGCCGCTGGATTCCAGCACAGTGATGGAAAGATAATGATAACGCTCCAGTATAATATGCAGGTATTCATCCATTAAATGATTATTGAAATTCCATAATGGGTTTGCGGCAATCCGTGCATGTTCAACAGTATCCTGTTCCACATCCCGTATCAGGCTGTGATGATACATATTGCTGAAAAGAATCAGCGCAAGACAGATAATGAGAGAGAAGGTAACGGTGTTACGTTTCATCTTTTCCGGAATCCTGTTCTTCGTTGTTAAGACCGGTATGAACCGTAATCGGTTCCACAATACCCACCTGATTGTTGAAATTATGCAGGGCCTGCAGCACAGACCAGCTGATTTCCTGGCCTGCCGGAAGAATCATTGCCCCGTTTTTAGCAACAATATCTTCTTCGGCAATCATGCCGACAGTAATCTCGCCAACAGTCAGGGACAATGTGCAGACATGTTTCTGAAAACGGAAATTAGCCAACGCCTTTATAATGTCAGGATTATAGTCATCACCTTTTCTTCTCAGCTGTTTCATTGCCTGGGAGGAATCCATTCCCTGATGCTGCAGGATATCAAAATCGATGACTGCCTTTAGAATCTGGGCGCCGGTAAGGACCTCCTCAAATTCAGCAATTGTGTCTTCTTCAGTAAAATGGCTATACTTTTTCTGTTGCCAGCGAATCATTTTTGTTACACTTTCCAGGCGGGGGATCTGCTCAAGCAGCCGAGCCCCGATCTCCGGATACTTCTCCCACATCTCCTGTTCTGTATCATCAAGGGCAATACCCGCATATTTTTTGTTGATAATATCCGTTGGCAGTGAAGTACAGCCTATCTGTGACAGCAGGGAGGCGACTTCAATCTTCCACAGGTCAGTCAGCTCCAGCTGACGGGCAACATCACAGGCATACTCTTTGATTCGCAGTCCGGCACTGAAGACTGTGGGATTTGCCTGGCTGAGTAATTCTGAGAGGACAGTGACACTTCCTCTAAGTGTTTTCTGCAGTAATTCTTTTTCTGCGGTGATCAACTTGTATTGCCGCTGTGCAAGGGCGAGGGATGGAACCAGTATGGCGGTGGAGCATGGCTTGGTTAAAAAACGAAAAATCTGACCGGCATTCACAGCTTCCATGGCTGTTTCCTGATCTGCATTCCCGGTGAGCATGATACGAACGATTTCAGGATACAGCTCCTTGACTCTGGATAACAATTCCACACCGTTCATGCCGGGCATACGCATGTCTGAAACAATAACAGCAAATGGCCCTTCTTCCTTAAGGATTTTCAGGGCTTCGTCTCCAGACATTGCTGTCTGCATAGAAAAACGTTTCCTCAACTGTCGCTTCATGGATTGAAGGACATTTTCTTCGTCATCGACAAAGAGTATTTTCTCAGTCATTGTCTTCTCCCGGGTTCTGGAGTTTTTTGCACAGCTCAATCCAGGAGTCGACGTGGTCAAGCATGCCGAGCTGCTCAAGAATCGGTTCATTGAGCTGCGGAGCCGCACCAATACAGACGTCAGGGTTGAGTTTGTAATAGAGACAGTCTGCAATATGAACAATGACCGGAGGGCAAAAGGAGATATCCGGATATTCCTCCAGCCGATGATGGAAAGTAATTGATTCCACAACCACTCCTGGCAGTCCCCAGAGACCAATCAGATATCCGCCTATATCACCATGACAGGCTCCAAAAATATGGTGTTCGGACTCGTGGAGCAGGCACTGTGCCTCCACGGCCCGGCTTACAGCCTGTTCGTATTCGGTGTCCATTCTGGAAAAAAGCAGTAATTTCCCGACATCGTGGAGCAAAGCGGCGATAAAAGTGTTGTCGATGGTTTCCTTGTCATCAAGTTCCTGTAAGGCTATTCCCTTGGCAAAGGCTGCAGTGGTCATGGAGTGGGACCAGAGAGCATTGACATTGAATACCTTACTGACCGGACTTTTCATCTCGGAAAACACACCGACCCCGAGGACAAGGGCTTTGATGGTGTCCAGACCAAGCAGATTGACTGCCCGAAAGGGACTCTCAATATGTGTGTACAGACCAAAAAAGGCGGAATTTACCAGCTGCAGCACCTTGGCGCTCATGGCGAGATCCTGCTCTATAATTTCTGCCACATCACCCAGACCGCTGTCAGGATTTTTAACCACATCCTGGAGCCTGGTATAGGTCTCGGGCAGACTGGGAAGACTGTCCACCTTGGAGATCAGTTCCTGCAGTCGTTCATCTGCCATGAGATCCTGCAGGGCCGATGCCCGTTCAATCACCTGTTTGAGGACCTCCGGATCTGCTGGTTTGGCAAGAAACTGATGGACGACTCCCACCGTACGCATAATGGATTCGTCATCAGCCTGACCGGTGAGCATGATACGAACCGCATGGGGATATTGTTCCTGGATTGTGGTCAGCAGGGCAGCACCGTCCATTCCAGGCATGCGCATGTCAGAGACTACAACATCAATTTTTTCAGAAGCCATAATGTCCAGGGCTTCCAGACCGTTTTCAGCAAACTGAAAATTCATGGTTTTTCGCATGGAGCGCAGCATTCTTTTTAATCCTGAGAGAATATTGGGCTCATCATCTACAAACAGAATGGTTTTTTTCCCCATAAGACATGTCTCCTCACTGTCCGGTGTTACTGTGCCAAAACCCGGGCTGCAGTCTGCAGGTTGGATTCGGGCATTTTAGTGAGCTGATCCCACTGTTTCAAATAAATGCCCTGTTGTCGGAAAATTATGTAATTCACATCATGCCGCACTGTCCTTATGATGCTGATGAACAGGAAGCTGTCCGACAATACCCTGTCGTCCAGACTCTTCTTGTTTTACAGAATTTTATCCTCAGAATATCAACTGGATGCTTGCTGTAAAATTTGAAAACATGATTAGCACTGAAGCTCAGGTAAATGTAAAATGGAACTGTAGGAGCTCGCCCCTGCGAACGATTTTCCAGGTCTGGCAACACCTTGAATCGCTCGCAGGGGCAAGCTCTTACGTCAAATCCAGATTAACTGTGCTTTGATGGTAATCAATTTTAAAAATGTCTCGATTTTAAACGATATGCCTACTCCTGGACCAGCTCCTGATGGCGTGAAAAGGTTTAAGATAATCGCTGCCTGGTTTCAGCCTATCAAAATTGAAAGTCCTTATCCAGTCTTCCCTGAAAAAAACATTATGATTTTACTCTGTTTCATTTATGAGCCAATAATGGTTTTTTCCATGAAAAAATGTACATTCATTTTTTGACTATTTTCGTTCTGTCAGGCATAACTCATAAAAGAGGCAATTATTTTTATTGCTACCTCAGAAGTACTGATACTAAAGATTTCTTGTGACTTTCTTAAATTTCCTGAACGGAGGAGTGCTGCATGTATATCAAAAAAAAATTATGGAAACTCTCTCTGACCATTCCGGGAGTGATCCTTTTTGCCGGCTCTGCCTGGGCAACCAACGGTATGAATATGATCGGCTATGGACCTCGTTCTGCTGCCATGGGCGGAGCCGATGTCGCTGTAACTTCTGATAGTTCTGCGGCTGCCGGGAATCCTGCTGCCATGGGAATCAGCAGTCCCCGCTCTGCCGCTATCGGGCTTTCTGTTCTCGCCCCCCATCTCAGCCTGTCCGATTCCAGGAATACTACTGATGGTGAGGATCAATTTTTTCCTCTGCCGCAGATGAGTTATGCACAACCCTTCGCTGATGGTTCCCCGTTGATCCTGGGGTTTAATCTCTATGCCCAGGGGGGAATGGGGGTGGATTTCAGGGATGTTGAGACATTTTCCGGGACCAGTGACTCATTGAGTTCTCAGGTAAGTTACGTGCGGTTTGCAGGGAGTTGTAACTATCGTGTGACTGACAGTTTGAGTGTGGGACTTACGGCAATGCTGGGGTATGCCGAGATGGATTTCAGCCTCTTTCCCAATACTTACTCAGTGGGACGGGATGGTCAGGCGGGAACTGCTGATGATTTTGCCGGGGTGGACGCTTCCAACCTTGCAAATCTTGGTGTCGCCGGCCGGGTTGGTGTGCAGTATCAGCTCAGTCCCATGGTGCGCCTGGGCATGCAGTATACCAGTGAGGCGACGCTTGATCCCAAAAATGGAGATCTGACCCTGAACTTTGGGGCCATGCGGGTGGACTATGACGCTGAGGTGGAGGGCTTTACCTGGCCAAGGGAAGTTGAAGCAGGAATAGCCGTTCAGGCATCCGATAAACTGCTTCTGGCTGCTGATATTAAATGGCTGAACTGGTCATCTGCCATCGACAAGGTTGTGGTGAACGGGACATCTCCAAGCGAGGCTGGTATGCCATCCAGTCCCAGCCTTTTATTTAATATGAACTGGCAGGATCAGTGGGTTGTTGCTTTAGGCTGCGAGTACCTTGTCAGCACGGCACATACCCTGCGCATGGGCTATAACTATGGAAAAAATCCGGTGCCCGATGCTAATCTGAGTCCTCTCTTTCCAGCAACGGTGGAGCATCACCTGACAGTGGGCTATTCGTATGTCTACAATTCGTACCATTTTGATTTTGCGTATGAACACGGTTTCGGTGAACAGTGGGTCAACAACAGCTACGGACCACCAGTTGATAATAATGGGATCGCCAATCCTTTTGGACCGGGGGTGGCGGTGACGCATACCCAGGATGTGTTCCATTTTCAATTGAGTTATCTGTTTTAGAAAGAGGTGTTGTCTGCCAATTTTTTTTTGTCGTCCTGAGATGCCATCGCCGCCTAAAACCGTTTTTCAAAGTACGGCTGTAACACCTCTGGAATATTGACTGTTCCGTCTTCCTGCTGATAGTTCTCCAGGATGGCAAGGAGTGTTCTTCCCACCGCCAGTCCGGAACCGTTCAGGGTGTGGAGGAGTCTGGACTTTTTTTCTCCTTTAGGGCGATAGCGGATACCTCCCCGGCGTGCTTGAAAGTCAAGAAAGTTGGAGCAGGATGAAATTTCCCGGTAGGTATCCTGTCCCGGCAGCCAGACCTCAATATCATAGGTCTTGGTGGACGAAAACCCCAGATCGCCGCTGCAGAGGGTTACCACCCGGTAATGCAGACCAAGGAGCTGCAGAACCTCTTCGGCATCGGCAAGCAGGCTTTCCAGTTCTTCGGAAGATGTCTCGGGAGTGGTGAATTTCACCAGCTCCACCTTGTCAAACTGATGCTGGCGAATAAGTCCTTTGGTATCACGACCGTAGGAGCCGGCCTCCGAGCGAAAGCAGGGGGTGTAGGCGGTGTATTTCACCGGCAGATCTTTCTCATCCAGAGTTTCGTCGCGGTAGATGTTTGTTACCGGCACTTCCGCAGTGGGAATAAGATAGAGATCCCAGTCTTTAATGGCAAAGAGATCTTCTGCAAACTTGGGCAGCTGACCGGTGGCAGTCATGGAGGCGGAGTTTACCAGAAATGGCGGCAGTACTTCTTCATAACCGTGCTTCTGGGTGTGCAGATCGAGCATGAAATTGGTGAGTGCCCGTTCCATTTTTGAGGCAAATCCCTTTAACAGGGCAAAGCGGGCTCCCGAGAGTTTTGCCGCACATTCAAAGTCGAGTATATTCAGATCTTCGCCAACTTCCCAGTGTGGCTTGGGCTGGAAGGGGAAAACCGGTTTGTTTCCCCATTTCCTAAGCTCTACATTGTCGCAGTCGTCGTTTCCTTTGGGGACGTCATCACTGCAGAGATTGGGAATGGAAAGTACCAGATCCTGCAGACGACTCTGTATGGCACTGAGTTCCCTGTCCAGATCCTTGATCCGCTCGGATGCCTTGCGCATTTCGGGGATCAGTCCATCCGCTTCTTTTTTTTCTGCCTCACTGCCCTGTTTCAGTTTGGCAATCTCTTTGGAAGCTGTGTTACGACTGGCTTTTAGAGTCTCAACTTCCTGAAGCAGATTCAAACGTTTTTGATCCACCTCTGCAAATTCATCGACTTTATCTGTGGCAAGTCCTCTGTGGGCAGTTTTTTCACGAACAAGATCCAGATTCTCTCTGATAAAACGTAATTCAAGCATGATAACCTATGGGCTGAAGGGTTGATTAAAGGTATTTGCTGATGTTTAGCATGGCTATTGACTGAAATCAACCTCTATCAAATTGCTTTTCTAAAACCCATCTGCTATCTTACGCCACGCGATGTTCTGCAATGTGCAGCTCAAAAGACGTCAGCCTGTCAGCTGATACAATAAATACCTGGAGAATCCGGTTGCCTGCCGATGGATAAATACACCACCCTGGTCATATTTCTCTCTGAACTGAGAAAGTCTGTACGTGCATTGGGAATCACCTTGATTTTTGCCACGGCGGTTGTCTTTTTTCTTTCTCCCCATCTGCTGCAGGTTGTTCAGGATCATCTGTCCGGTAAACTCTACTTTTTCTCTGTGGCAGGGCCGTTTCTGGCCCATGTGAAACTTTCCCTCTTTGCTGCCGTGTATTGCCTGACACCCTGGGTGATGACGGTGCTGTGGCGTGCCATGGGAAAACCATTCGGGATGCAGGGAAGCCAGCTGTTTTTCTTTGTCCTGTTTACCTGTCTGTTATTTTATGCCGGAACACTGTTCTGTTACTTTATAACCCTTCCCTTTGGCATAAAATTTCTGCTCGGCTTTGGTTCACAGGATCTGCATCCGGTGATCTCCATCGGGCGTTTTGTAAACTTTGTAACGATCTTTATCCTGGCATTTGGAGTTATTTTTGAACTGCCTATATTTATGGTTTTTGTGGCAAAGGTGGGTCTGTTCAGCCGCCGGTTTTTTGAAAAAAACAGACGGTATGCCGTGCTGGTTATTGCCATCCTGTCGGCAGTGCTGACCCCGACGCCGGATGTTGTGAACATGCTTCTGATGGGTGGACCGTTGTATCTCCTCTACGAGGCGGGGATCGTTATTTTGATGGTGATGCGTATTCAGTAGCAGGTGTCCCGGGAGTTTGGGCGAAAGACCATTCCCGGACAGCCTCCTGGCTAGAACTCGTGGAGTTTGTATCCGTTTTCTGTAAGGAGTGCAGCGGTTACTCCGATGGTGCCGGATACGGCACAGGATGGACTTCGTGCCTTGAGGCAGATGCCGTCGATGGCTTGCAGCTGTGCCAGCTGCAGTACCTGTTTTGCACCGGATACGAATGCGGAGGTGATATCATCACCTTCTTGCGTGTGAACAAATGCCCTACCCTGCAGCACGTCGTATCCGTCACCGTGAAGGATCTCTGCGGCGGTTCGTGGGGTGGGCAGTCCTCCGAGCTGTTCCGGACAGAAGGGGATTATGGTGCAGTCCTGCAAAAAATGCAGACAGGCTTTGTCGGTTTTTATTTTTCCGTCGTAACGGGTACACAATCCCAGCAGGCAGGCACTGGCAAGAAAAACAGGTTTTACAGATGGTGGCTCAGGCATGGTAGATGATACAATGAGAGTGAATGGATTGCAGCGGCACATACTTTACCGGTAGAATAGCATGAAACGCAGACCAAAAACAGTCCTTTCGCCAATGCAGCGCAGGCGTTTAGCAAAGATAATTTCGGCTATTGTGTTTTTTACCCTCTTGTGGATAATTTTTGCACCGGGGTATGGTCTCTATTTTCTCCACAAAAAGAAGAAATATCTTGCAGAATTGCAGGCAGAACAGCAGATTCTGATTGAGAACAATAAAAAGCTTGCCGGGGACGTGGAACGTCTGCAGCATGATCAGGCATACCTGGAAAAAATTGCCCGGGAAGAGCACGGAATGCTAAAAGAGAACGAGATGGTCTTTGATTTTTCCGGGAAAAAGAAAGAGAAATAAGGGGGAACACAAGGTGTCTCCAGTGCCCCCCGGAGAGCTGTTTTGAGACCGCACGGGTCTCGTCTGCCTATGCTCAGGAAAATCCGGAGCGTGAAGAGCATCCGGATAGAGCTCCTGCCGGAATGGATGTTCCATGGGTCGGTTGGTGACTGGTGGTGGAGATCATTTTCTTAATATTGGTGCTGCCGCAGTATTTGCATGTCAGCCCTTCGACTGCCGAGGCGATGAGGACAAGACTCTCGAAGTCTTTTCCGCAACCCTCACAGTGGAATTCGTAAATAGGCATGGGGGTACTCCTGTTGTGTAAAGTAGCGTGGTCTTTCCTGTTGTACCGTTCCGGAGGAATGGTAAAATTCTACGCTTGACCTCCCGAAGATACACTATTCTTCATGATACCCTCTGAAGCTCAGGTAAATGCAAAGTGGAACTGAAAAAAAATTAACTGTGCTTTCACGGCAATCACGTTACTGTTAGTATTTTGTCTGCAGGTGAATTTGTCAAGCAGCTTTTCTTTTTTTCAGGTATCACACTGTGAAAAAAGACCCACGAAAGAGAAGAATAAATGAAAAAGGAAGTTCTGCAGTTTTTACATGATGTCCGCTCTGTCCTGCAGTATCAGCAGGTCAGTTCTCTTGCGGAGTATCCTGATAGCAGAGAGCTCTCGTCTTTTCTGGCAATCCCCGAAAAAAAAGAAGCGGCTGCCCTGCAAAGGGAGGTTCTCCCGCAGAGTAGTAGTAACTCTGCGACTGGGCGTGAAAGAAAACATGCCGTAAAACCGGCGGTAAAAGTTTCTCCAAAAGTGAATCCCGGGAGCAAAACTGACCTGGCGATTCTTACGGAAATAGCAGGGGAAGTCCGGCATTGCAAAGGCTGTGAGCTTGCCGCCCGGAGAAAATGCAGTGTCTGTGGAACAGGTGTTACAAAAGCTGTACGTCTTATGCTGATCGGACATTGGCTGACAGAACCGGAAGAAGGTCTCTCTGCCGAAAGCAGATCCGTTTTTGGTGCTCAGGAGGATGCGATGCTTGCAAAAATGCTGACCGCCATTCACCTTGATCCGGAAGAAGTGCTGGTGACCAACGTAATTAAATGCAGTGTCAGTCGGAACATACAGCCGCAGGCGGCACATATGGATGCCTGTTCCTCCTATCTGCAGCGTCAGATTAAGGCGGCGGCACCGGAAATGATCTGCACCATGGGCATGGTGGCGACCAGAACACTCCTCCAGCGTTCCCAACCCCTGTCCCGGTTACGTGGCAGATTCTACACCTACACCGATCTTGACGGAAAAGAGATCCCACTCCTGCCCACATTTCATCCCGGCTACCTGCTCCAGAATCCGGAAATGAAAAAGGCCACCTGGGCAGACCTGCAAGCCCTGGAAAAACGGATCGGCTGCAGATAAAATACCTTTTTTCCTCCAAACACTGATGAACAACAGGTGAGTCCGGCATAAGTGTACTCACCGGCAAAATCGTAAGGGATGTTTCAGAGTCTTCCCGGATTCAGCAACACGTTATAAACATTTACAGGAACGGTCTTCCTGTGCTTAATGCAGGGCGATAAGTTCTCTTTGCCCCAGACTTTTCAGAAATGCAGTGACGGCATGTTCCGCCTCCTGCACGGTAATATTGTGGCTTTTGGAGAAATTGTAGATGATCTCCTTAACACTTCTTTTTCCGTCAATCTGCTGCCAGACATGGCTCCCGAGTTTGTCGAGCTGCAGTTTTCTGGTGGGTGAGCCTCCCCTGTTTTTCCCAAATCGTTTGTACAACGCCAAAAAGAATGGGCTCAGCGGCAGTGGGTAGGTGAAGAGGATGCTGCCGTCATCCAGCTCCTCCCAGTGAATGGTGTCGTTTCGTTTGGGGACGCATTGCAGTGCCTGGGAGCGGCTGGGGACGGAGTCGGATTTAGAGGGGAATAATGTCATAGCTGGCAAGAATAGCATGAATTGTTTTTTCGGGAAGCGGTTTTTTATCCTCGAAGAACAGACCGCTCAGGCGGTCTTCCCGCCGGTGGTGGCGGAGGGTCATCCAGTGAAAAGGCATTTTGCGTTTGAGCCTGATAAGGATCTGCTGGGAAATCGTCGGCTGAGACTGATAGCATACCGAATCGTCTTCATGGATAACAGCTGCTGTGTCCACCGGGATATCACCGAGGGTGAGCATAATTTCTGCAAGTGATGCCGTTTGCAGCCGCTCTGCTGCGGGTGCCAGACGACAGACGTAGAGAGTGGTTCCAGCCCGGGAAAAGCTCAAGCGACTGAGACCTGCGGCAAAGCTGTAGTTGTCGAGAATAAAGTCTGCCGGGATTTGCAGCTGAAAGTCCTGAATGGCCCAGAGGGTGCAGTCATTTTCCTTCCCCGGATGACATTGCAGGGAACGCAGAAGGTTGTGAGAATCTTTCAAAGATCCGGCAGAGTCTTCAAAAAAGACGAGGATGCTGGTGTGACATTTCCTGCAGGTAAGGAGTGCTGCCTTTATGATGCTGTGTTTTTTTTCTGTGAGCAGTGAAACACTGTATGATGCTGTCAGTGCCTTCCAGGAAGAGGGGAGAGTGGTTTGCAGGCTAAGGTCTGATTCCTGCTGCAGGTTGCGCAGGACAGCGGCGTGCCTGTCTTTTGTGTTTGTATGCCAGCGCAGCTCGAAGACGGGCTGGAAATCCTGTTCAAAGACAAGGTGCCTGTTGCCGGAGACAAAGGTCTCCCAGTTCACAGGGCAGGAAAAGCTAATCCCGTTCCAGCCCACAGTTCTGCAGGTGGTGGTGCCATCATCCACAACAGTTATCTGGGAATAAGAAAATCCCAGTTGTCCTTTTTGACCGGTTTATTTTTTGGTCTGCGGGAGCTGCACTGTTCAGTAAAACATTTTTGCTCTGCGACAATACGGTCAGGATAATAGAGTTTGACCATGTTTCCGATATTTTCATTTGGATTTTTGCTGTTGTGCTGCAGAACCAGACTGACCCGGTTGTTGTTTTTGTCCACGAAGTTCCATTTCCAGATATGGAGGATACCGAAAGAGTCTCCTTTCCATTCAGTTGGTTTGCCATACTTCTTTTTGAACTTTTTGAGTAGTATTTGAAAATAGTCTTTGTCGGATTTATAATATTTTAATTTGATTTTGATGATTTCCCCCGGGAATTTACAGATTCCATAAGAAATGATTCCCTTGTGAAAACCGTTCCAGTCGTAGACGACAACCTCCTTCATGTAATTTGAGTATTCAATGTTCGGATAATCCGTGACATCACTGCCAAGAGCAATGCCGCCGACCTCGCTGGGAATTTTCGTTGCGGCATGTCCACTGGTGGAGAAAAAGAGACAAAGGACGAAGAAGGTGATCCCTGAAAGAATAGATGATTTCACTGGAGTACTCCTGTAATAAGTGAAAGAAAATATATACTATCCATGTATCATGGAATAAAGTTTCCTTCCAGTGGAAATACATCTTGCAATAGTGTTATAATCCAGCGACAATCTTCTCAGTCCTTTCTCTGTATCTGCCAACCCGTTCTTCTGACGAACATTCAGCCGCTGAGAAGAAGAGTCTCAGGAGCTGATAATACCTTTTTTTTCTGATGAATAAAAAACAAACAGAAACCAGTGTCCGTGTCACCGAACGTTCCCTTTTTTACTGGATCCTCCGGCGGCATCGGGGGATGCAGCTGATACTGCTGGTGGTCATTGTTGTCAGTCTGTTTTTTAAGGTGTTTCCCCTGGAGATGCAGAAACGCATTATCAACCGGGCCATTTATCTGCAGGATATCGACCTGCTCTTCCTGTATTGCGGACTGTATATCGGAGCCGTGACCATTGCCGGGCTATTGAAGTATGCCATAAATGTGCTGCAGGTTTCCATCGGTCAGAAAATCCTGGTCGAGATGCGTAATGAACTGTACAACCACGTCCTGCAGCTTCCCCTGCAGTTTTACCGGAAGATGCAGGCAGGGACGGTTATCTCGGCAATGACTGCCGAGCTGAATACCATCGGTTTTTTTCTCGGGGGTGCCATTGCTATTCCTGTGACTTCCATCCTCACTTTCCTCGTTTTTCTGATTTTTATGATTAATCTCAATCCCTGGCTGGCCCTTCTCAGCACGGGGATTTATCCGGTGGAACTGTTTGTTATTCCCTGGCTGCAGAAAAAATATAACAATCTTAATAAAAAACGGGTGCAGACCACTCGGAAAATGTCCAACGTGGTAAATGAGGCGATTACCGGTATTCATGAGATTCACGGGAATGCAAGTTATGGACTGGAAGAAAGGAAACTCTCCTCCTTTGTGGATAAGTTGTATGCGTTGATGCGGAGACTGTTTCTGGTGAAATACGGGATTAAGTTCGCCAATAATCTCTTCCAGTCTTTCGGGCCGTTTTTTCTCTTTCTGGTGGGCGGGTATATGGCAATTCATGGTCAGTTCACCATCGGTGCACTTGTTGCCTTTCTTTCCGCCTATGAGAAAATATATGATCCGTGGAAGGAGATGATTGAGTACTACCAGAGCTATCAGGATGCTCAGATTCGATATGCACAGATCATGTCTATTTTTGACCTTGATCCCCCCCATCTTCTGCTGCCCGACAATCGTGAGCTGCTCACCCTGCAGGGCAATCTGCAGCTCAATAATGTCAGCTTTTCCGTGCCCGGCGGAGTGACTTTGCTGGAAGATATCAACCTTACGGTAAAGGCCAATGAACAGATTGCCCTGGTGGGATATTCGGGGTCCGGAAAATCCACTCTGGCACTGCTTATAGCTCAGCTCTACGATGCCAGTAAGGGAACTATCAGTATTGACGGCCACGATATCGAGGCAATGAGCAAGGCGGATATCGGGAAGAATGTGGCAATGATTGCCCAGCAGCCGTTTATCTTCTCCGGAACGATTTCCGAGAATCTTCTTTACGGGATTAAATCCATCGCCGGGCGGGTCGAGAGCGTTGAGCGTGCAGAGATTATGGAGGTGGTTCGACAGGTCGGGCTGCAAAATGATATCCTCCGTTTCGGGCTGCAGTCTGTTATTACACCTGAGAAATGCCGTGCTTTTAAACAAAAATTTCTGCGTATGCGGCAGATAGTCTGTACCACATTGCGGAGTGAGTTTGAAAATGTGATCGAATTTTATGACGCACAAAAATATCTGTACTATTCAAATATCAGGGATAATATCGTTTTTGGTGATTCTCTCACCGGTGAGTTTACAATCGAGCACCTTCCTGAGAATAAACCCTTTCTCAAGCTGCTCCGTGATCTAAGTCTTGAAAAACCTCTGATGACTCTTGGTTATGCCATAGCCACACAGACAGTGGCACTGCTCGCAGATTTTTATGACGATGAGTTTTTCTTCCGTCATAATCCCATGGAGATGGTTGAGTACAGAACGTATCAGCAGTTGCTGGAGCGGATGAAGGGACCAGTTCCTGAGGACAGCGAGGCACGCCGCCTGTTACTGACCCTTGCACTCCGTTTTATTCCAAAAAAACACACCATTGTTTCCTTTCCGTCAGCTCTTGCAGAAAAGATCCTGCTGGCACGACGCGGCTTTCAGAAACAAATTGTCTTTATCGAGCCGTGTCAGGATCATGGGGAGTTTGCTCTCAAACCCGTCAGTCCGCAGACCGACGAGGAGCCCACATTTATTCCCTTCTGCCCCAGTGAATATCTATACTCCCGCACTCTTAGGGATAATATCCTCTTTGGTGCAGTAAAGTCAGAGGATATTCTCAATGATCATTTCCGTGAACTGGCAGCCAGTGCCTTTGAGGATGAACAGCTGCTGGAAGAAATCATGGAAATTGGTCTGGAGTTTGATGTGGGCAGCAGGGGGGACAGGTTGTCCGGCGGGCAGAAACAGAAGCTCGCCATTGCCCGGGCATTCTTAAAAGATGCTCCGATTATTATTCTTGACGAGGCAACTGCGAGTCTTGATAATAGCTCGCAGGCACGCATTCAGGGCTTGCTGGAAAGCAAATATAAGGGAAAGAAGACAGTGATTGCTGTCATTCATCGTCTCGATCTGACTCCGGCATACGACAGGATCTTTATGATGAAGTCGGGCAGGATTGTTGAACAGGGAAGCTATGACGAGTTAATGGCAAAGAAAGGAGACTTCTATGCACTTGCCAGAACAGAATCCTGAAATGGAAGGGATTTCACATCTCACGGATACCCAGGAATTTATTGAGAAACTTGCGGTATTTGCAGGGGCTCCAGAGGGTGTTTCCAGGATGTTTGCCTATCTTGCCAGGAGAGAAAAATATAGCAAAGGACAGGTGATCCTCGAGCAGGGGAAAGAGTGTGACCGTTGTTTTCTCATTATCTCGGGACAGGTTGATATCTTTCAGATGCATCATGATCGACGGTTTCATGTGCAGCTGTTAAGCGATGATTCAATCAATTATTTCGGAGAGCTGGCACTGCTTGCTGAGTTTAACTGGTTTTTCTCGGCAAGGGCGTGGACAGATGTGGTGCTGCTCTCCATCAGCCGGGAGGCATTCAGCAAGGTGCTGGAGCGGTATCCGGAATCGTATCAGAAGATGGTGCAGAAAATTATTACCCTTCGTATCCAACGTTTTTCTGCTCAGACCAGCTATCAGCTCGATCATCTTGCCCCGGATGCCTGGCGGGAGGATCCGCCGGAGGAATAAAAAAAACAGGCAAGCGAAGACTCCGGGAAAATTATCTGTAAGGTACTGAGCTATGTTTACTGCAGGAGCTCGCCCCTGCAGGCGATCCAGGGTGTTGCCAGACCTGGGAAATCGCTCGCCGGGGGGGGACTCCTGCGGTTCTACCTTGCGTGTATCTGTATTTCAGTGCTCAGTAGTATTATTTATGACAGGTCTTGCAGGATTTTCCTTTGGGCACCTTCATCTCTTTATGGCAGGGCCAGCACAGCTTCTTGTGGAAATCATTTCCCGAACCTTTTTTCTTCACAATATCAACAATAAGTGCACCGCCGCCGGCAGGATCTTTGTGGCATTTGGCACAGTCGACTTTTTCCTGGTGCATGTGATGAGGAAAGATAACGGCTGATTTTTTTCCTTCAAACTGGAACTTTTCCTTCAGGTTGATGGTTTCCGGTCCTTTCTCCGCTGCATAGAGGGATAGAGGAAGTGCGAGGAGGGCTGCCGCCGCAATACATTGAATCGTTCTTTTCATTTTCTTCTCCTTTGTCTGTTTCGGTAAACTGCTGACTTGCCAACTTTATCCATGTTGTTTTTATGCTGCATCTCTCTTGACTGTTACCTGGTCAATAATACATCATGTGAAAAATTGTGCAAATTTATCAGGGGAATCCCTTGGCAGCCGGTAGCTGTTGATGGGAGCGTCCGTATCCTCATAGCCCAGTGCCATGCCTAAAAGCAGGATGTTGTCCTGCGGGTACCCCAGGACAGATTTAATAATCTCGGGATAGTCGGCAAGGGATGCCTGCGGGCAGGTGGCAAGTCCCTGTTCCACGGCAGCAAGCATAAACGATTGCAGAAACATGCCGTAATCAAGGAAGGAGCCGGTCTGCATGGTTTTGTCCATAAAGAAGAGGAGCATAACCGGTGCATCAAAGGCACGATAATTAGCCGCCCATTGCTGCAGACGACCCTCTTTGTCATTTCGTACAATTCCAAGAACCTTGTACATCTGTCTGGCACAGTTCAGGCGGTGGGTCTTGTGGGGGTCGACCCATTCGTACGGATAATAGCGATAATCAGCGTTGCCTTCTGTGCCCTTTTCAAAGGAGGCAATGATCTGATCCTGCAGACGCTGCTTGGTTTTGCCGCTTACCACTGCCACCCGCCATGGCTGCATATTTGTGCCTGAAGGGGCATGGGCTGCAAGTGTCAGGAGTTTTGTGATGGTGCCAGGATCAACTTCTTTATCCAAAAAAGCACGAACCGATTTTCGCTGTTGCAGGGCGTGAGAGACATTCATAATTGATCTGTTGAAGGTGTTGTGTTTTTAGTTGTAAAGGAAAAGCCGGATGGGGCAGTACCCTTCTCTGCTTTTCGGTGGATTTTCATATTTCGTTGCGGCTGATTCAATATGCCATATGTCCCAGGGATTTCATAATAAGGGCCAGTCCCATGGCAAACATGCCGGTGAGTCCCATACCGCAGGAGAATCCGGCAAGGAGCACGGGGGCATACTGTCGCCACATGGGACCGTAGCGTTTGAGGAAAAAATAACGACCGGCAAACGCTCCGATCACTTCCAGGATAAGGCCATGGGGGGTGGATTGGCCCAGTCCGCGCACCACTCCGTATATAAGGAGTATGGGCAGTCCGAAAAGACTCAGTATAAAATACATGATAAGTCCAAAACCAAGACCTGAAAACACTGTGGTACCGTTTAATGCCTGGTAGAACATGGAGTTGCCTTCCAGGGTTGAAGTCTGCATCAGCAGGGTGTTCAGGGCCTGCAGGTGCCACAACTCCTGGGCGTATGGATAGGCGGAAGAGGGGATGGGGGCCAGCCGCCAGATGAACTGGGAAAAGAGCAGACTTGCCACCATAACAATGGGAAAGACCACAATCTCGGCCTTGATGATTCCCCGAAGAGATGTGCCGGTGAGTTCAATCTGTCGAAACTGAACCGTTGCCTCCCCGTAGTTGTGGATGGGAATGGGAGCGTACCAGATCTCAATTCCGTGATAGCCGAAAAAACGTGCTCCGGCAATAAAACTTGCCTCCCGCACCAGGGGCAGGCTGACAAACTGACCGGCGATTCCCTCCATTCTGGCAGTGATGTAAGAGATTACAGGGGTATAGATGAAACCGTAACCGAGAAAGAATATCCATGGAAAGGAAGGAACAAGCCAGACACAGAGTGCCACATAGGCAAGCGTGGAAAAAACGTAAATACCGATGGCTATCCAGAAATCAAAATCTCCCCGCCCTTCAGGCGGATGAAACAGATCACGCAGGGTTCCCATATCCGCCCTGGTGTGACGGTATGAGCGAAACACCGACCAGACTCCGATAACGCCAATGGCGAGCCCCAGTCCGATGCCAAAACTCATATAGAAATCAAAGTTATTGGCAAAAACCGTGTCCACTGTTGCCATGCCGGGATGCCAGCGCTGCAGCACACCGTGGGCATAGAGGATGGGGTTCAGGATAATGGTGATGAGAAGACCGATCAACCCGCCGATAACAGCCCAGAACGGCAGCACCATCCCGATAAAAACAAGCCCGAGATCTAGCTGTATCCCGGTGGCAACGGCAGGCAGGACATCTTCGGTGTGATTGGTGAGTTCAACCCAGGGGATAGGGATAAGGTGGATTGGTTCATTGAAGATCAGTCCGGAGGCAATGGGCAGAAGTACGTAAATCGAGCCGAACAGCAGCCCGATGACTCCGCCGATGGAAAACACCCGCCACTTCCAGCTTTTCTTCTTTTCCTCTGTGGATTCGGCAAGTGCCATGGTCCCAAGAGCCCCAACGGGAGCCATGGGAAAGGGGAGCTTCTCCACATCCGAGGTGATGCGGTAGAGGGCATAGCCCAACCCGAAATGATCAATGCGCTGAATGATCTGGGAGCCCACAAGGAGGAGGATGGGAATCAGCCAGTCTCGGTGGAAAAATGACCGTTCCACCATGGAAAGCGATTCGGGGGCGGGCGCTACCCAGCTGGGGATATATTCGGTCAGTCCAAGCATTCGTGCTGCATCAGACTGAACCAGGTACTGATTCCAGAGCAGCCCGGAAAAGGGGGAGGCAAGGGCTGCACCCGCCATATAGTAGAGCAGGAAAATCTCCTGTTGTTTCAATTCGGAGTGGGCGCGCTTTGCCACTTCCGCAAAGAGGATGATGGTCACCCAGCGGGCGGCGGGGCCTATCCCCTGACCGATAACGAGCTGCAGGTACATGGAGCCCGGCATCATCAAAAAGCCGATAAAGACAGCCCCCACCACAGTCTTCCAGTCAAACCCCTCTTCGAAATGATCAGGAGGTTTTAGAAGGTCTCGATATTCTTTAAGTTCCTTGTCGTCGTACATAGATAAAACAGGTGTCAGGGTTAAGGTACTTATACCCCTCGCGGGGGTACTGAAAAGAGTACCGGCTTGCTATTCATCACCGGTGTTATATGTATTCTTTCATGATTACCACTGAAGCTCAGGTACATGCAAAATGGAACTGTAGGGCGAGCTCTTACATCCAATCCAGATTACTTGTACTTTGATGGTAGTCACTTATTCTTTTGTGCATGCAGTTGCATGTGAACTCCCTTTGATCAATCAATCGCTCAGTTTGGCAGTACCTGATAGCCGGAATCCGTAAACAGACCGACAATTGCCCAGCCGCCGCCCATAAGGAAATCGCCGATGATAAGTCCGATAAAGAAAAACTGGATTTTCTTAAAAAGGGACACGCCGCCGTACCGCATGCATAAGGCGTTGCATGCCCAGCCGATAAAAAAACTTATCCAGAGGATACGCATGGCAGAACTGTAGGCGGTAAGATAGCCAAGGGGATGAATGGGCCACCAGTAAAAACGGTGGTAGCAGAGCACCAGAACCAGCATGACCACAGCACCGAGAAGGGCAAAGGCGGTGATCCATCCACCGGCATCCACAGGTGTTGTAATCAGCCTGTTGATATTTTCAAACATTGTCATGACTGTACGGCTGGACCATTCAACCTGCAGCTCGCGGATGCCATAACGGTAATAGAGTGTCATCATGGCAAGGATTGAGGCACCGGTACTGATCAGGATGGTAAAGAACAGTCCGGAGAAAAGAAGCACCCCGGGGCGATGGCCATGCTGCAGTTTTCTGGCATGCTGCAGGGAGGGCATCAGGGATTCCCGAAGATCCACGAAAAGCATTTTTTGAGCCATACCGCTGAGAACACTGTTTATCCCGGAAAAGAGCTTGCTTCCGCCCATAACAAGTAGTCCGTCCATGGGGGCAGCAGTGAGAGTGAAGTAGGCAAGTCCACCCTGACAGATAATCCGGGTTGCCACAAGCATAATCATAAAGCCTGCACAGAAGAAGAGAAAGGCTGTGGAGAGGGCCATGCCAAGGGCTGTCGCCCAGTAGAGCAGCCCGGCAAAGCAGAGTATGCAGCCCCAGAAGGAAATGCGAACGTCAAACCATTCGGTTCTGGCAGAATGGGATTTTGTCAGAAAGAGGGATTGTTTCGTGACATTCAAAAGATGTCTGCGTGCAAGCCACAGGAGAAAGAAAAAGAACACCCCGTAGGCACCGAGCATCTGGGTCTCTTCAGGGCGGGCAAGGGTGGGACCGAAGGTGATGCCAAGTTCTGAGACAGGTATGTTGTACCCAAGGAACCCGAGGAAACCAAAAAAGAAGCCGCCCAGGATAAAAAAGAACCAGAAACTGAACGAGATCTGTCTGGAGGTGAGAAAGGCAAATCCGATAAAGGCGGGATAGATGTAGATCTTCAGTTTGTGAAAGCCAGCCAGTAACCCGTGGTTGGGGAAATAAGGACCTGCCAGAATCAGGGTCGGCAATTGGGGGACAGAGGGATAATAAAAATGAAATCCATTCAGCAGATGGAGAAAGACCGGGATCAGCAGACCGGCGAGGAGAAAGCGGTTGGCAAAAAAACTGCCCACCTGACCTTCGTCCAGTGATTTGCTGAGCATTTCCGGCACACGGAGCAGCGGAAAGCTGATGCGTTCGTTATGAATCCACTGGCGGGAAAGCAGGTTGATAACAAAGAGCATGAACCCGTAGGAGAGCAGAATAAATGTTCCCCACACGAGTAGCGGGCTTGTCCATGCCTGCCAGGGGATATTTTGCACAACCTCCAGCCAGCCCATATCCCGTCCGCCATGCAGACCGGTATAGAGCAGGTCAATGGCTGCGTTATCTGTGGGAGTGAGGGCTGCAGGCAGGAGTGGATGCAGACTTTCCTGCCACATATTACCAACATTTGCATGCTGGATGGGAATGGTCAGGCTGAGGAGGAAGGTCCTGGCAAGCCCGGTGTAGGCGATTCCTGAACCGATAACCATCTCAATCCACACTACAAGCAGCTCGCTGCCCGTGAAAAGGGGCAGGGAAGTGCGGAAAATTTTTTTGCCAAGGGCTGTCAGGATAATAAGCAGGACAAAAATAAAGAAGGGAGCAAGGGGAAAATGTCCGCCGCCAAGGGGGGTTGCCTGCTGGTAGATATTGTTAAAAGGGGTCAGCAGACAGATGGCAACAGCCAGTATCATTCCTGCGGTAACGGCACGCAGGCGGATAGCTCTCCTTTTTGTGTTCTTTTCAGCCATGTGTACTTTCTCCCGTACCTGCTGCCTGCCTGCTTTTTTCCGTGAACTCCAGGAAGTGTTTGCCATAGTATGTGTGGCTGGCAGCATCAGTGGAACGCCAGACCAGCAGCTGTTTGCGTATTTCATGGAGAAAAGAGGTGGCGATTCGTTTCCAGATCTGTTCTTCACCGGAGCGGCGTTCCATGCTGATCTTTATTTCCAGATAGGAAGAGTCCTCCCGTGCCGGACAGAACTGGATGTCAACCCGCTGCATGATGCCGAAGTCAAAGGGGGCGAGCCAGACATTTGCCCGGAAATAGGTACAGTGGATTTCGTGGGGTTTATCACTGGCATTGATGACATCCCGCATCTCATCGATATTGCAGCAGCTCGAAACAATTTCCACGGGACCTGTGGAAAAAAGACCGTGGGAGACATCCTGATGGGAGGAAAAATAGTTGTAGATAAAACCGCAGATGGAGTTGTGTTCGCTGTATTTCATAAAAAACGGAAGGGTAACAGTGATACGGTTATTAATCACCGGCGGCAGGCTGAATGATGCATTCACATCGGGAATGGCTATGCGGGCGGCAACACGTGAGGGATAAACAACAGAGAGAAGGACAACAGCAATAACAAGAATCATGGCGGCAACACCTGCCATGGAGGAGTAGTTCACTGTGAGTCCTGCCCAGAGGGGCGTGTCTGCAAAGAGCGAGGCGGATACCTGCGCCAACAGGTATCCGAGAACCACCGAGATTACAGCCAGAGCCAGCGCTTCAGCCACAAAGAGAAAGGAAACATGGGAGGGGGCAAGTCCCACGGAGGTATAAATGGCAATCTCATTTTTTCGTTCGTAGACGGAACTGATCATGGTGTTGAGAACGATGAGGATGGAGATAAACAGCGGAATGAGAATATTGGGGACACCGCTGTACTGCATGGATTCATTCTGGTTGTAGAGGTAGACCCCGTCTTTCTCACCGGCAAAGATGGCAGTGGAAAACCGGTCTGTCATACGTTCAGCAGTTTTGCTGATGGGTGTTTCGGCATTTGGCAGGACGGCAAGGTTCTTAAGTTTTCCTCCCAGGGTAAGGAGGGTGGAGGCGGGAATAATTCCAACCCGGGAAGCCGGGATATGGTGATAGCGGCTCTGGAAGGAGCGGACATCATCCCCTGATTCCATGGCATCCTTTTCCACTTCGGTGATGTCCCCTGCTGATTCGTCGGGGAAGGTCACGGGGGTAAGCGGTTCGCCGTCAAGATCCAGAGTCTGGTCAAAGTCTGTTCCCTTAAAAGTACCGACCACTGTGAAGGGGCACCCCCATATCTGTACGCTTGCCGAACCATCCGTTGCTATACTAAGAGCATTTACCATATCTTCACTGAGAATGATTGCCGCCCGGTCGTTTTTATTGAACCAGCGTCCGCCCGTGAGCAGTTTGTCCAGCCCGGTGACCTGTGCTTCGGCGGGGGAGAGCCCGATCAGTCCCTGCAGCTCGGCATGTTTCCTGCCATTTTGCAAAGAGATGTGGACTGTCTGTGCCGGATTTTTTGCTTCCAGCCAGATGCGTGGTGCCACGCTGCCGGCATTTTGAAAGCCGTCAGCAAGTCCGTCCACTGCCTCCACCGGCAGGCTTCGCCAGTCCACCTGTTTTAAGAGCAGTCCCAGGTAGGGAGAGTGTTCCTGGAAGAACAGTTTGTTCTGTCTGGTCCCGGATTTTACCGTGGTAAAACTCATAATGGTAAAGGTAAGGATAATAAGGGTCAGACATGTGAGAATGGTGCGCATCCTTCGCCGCCGCAGGTTGGAGACCCCGAGGAAGAATGCTGCTGTAAAGGCCTTCCAGTGACTGATCTCTGCCGGTCGTTTATGACTGGCACGCCGCTGCAGGAGGATCATCTCTTCTTCGAAACGAAAGAAGATGATAAGACTCACCATCAGCGAGAGACCCAGGATGAAAAAGGCGAGGATCACCACCGTTGGACTGTACGCCAGGCGGAATGCCGGATGAACCTGATAGATCACGGTTATCAGCAGAAAGAGGATGGTGGAAAATCCCACAATACGTTTGTAGATATTGGCGAAATTGAAGAGAAAACGTTCCATGCAGAAGGCAAACGGCACAAAGAGGGCAATGTAGAACAGTACCCCGAAGAGCACATCCTTCTGGGTCTTTTCCACTTGCACATACACACGGTTGGCAAGGGCAAGGGACTCTGAGGAAAAGCTGGAAAACCGGGCGTAATCAAGGTTTTTGAGGCTGTCTCCGGCATTGAGTAATGCCGTGATACCGCGTTCTTCAAGGTTGTTGATCTTGGCATCAAAAATGCCGTGGTTCTCCAGATTCTGTATCCGGGGAGCAAGCAGTGTCCAGATGTCGCGGGCCGCCTGATAGACCGTGTTGGGTATTGTCTGGTATTTGTCCACGGAGTAGCCGAGTCCCATTGGGTTTTTTTCCGTGCCGTTGGTGAGTATCATCTTCCGGTTGAGCACATTATCGGAGAGGGTGGCTTTCAGCCAGGTTCCCGGTTCGGTATAGATGGATGCCATGGTGGAATCACGGGTATCTATGCGGCTGTACCAGTAGTGCTGCGGCGGAGCATCCCGTCGTCCGTCGAAGAGCTTGAGCTTGGTGAGATAGTTGAAATTACGGGGTTCAAGCAGACCGAAGATTGTGGTTTGCCGGCAGCTGAAGAGGATCAGATCCGTTTTAACCAGCCGTTTTTTTATCTTCACCCGATAGTGTTTTTTGCCAGTTTCTTTTTTGTCTATTGCCCAGATGACCTGCCCTGTTTTCTCGTCAAACCGGTAGCCTTCAATAATCAGCTTATCGAGTACATGCTTTTTGTCGGCAATCCCCTTGATCCGAAAGATGCCGGAAGAGTTGACGGTTGTATGGTATTTCTGCATGCCCTGATAGGCAAGGAGGACGGTCTTGGCAGCGGGGTAATCGGCAAAGAGCTCACCCTGCAGGAGCAGGTTTGCACGTCCACGGATGGTGGAAAAACCGTTTCGCGGTTTCTTGCCGGTGTGCAGGGGCGCGGTGCCGGCAAGGGTCTCAATCATATCTCCCACAAGAAGAGCCTGCTCTTCCAGACTCTTCCAGTTGATATGCTTTGGAATATCCCAGGGGGTACCCCATAATGCCCGGGCATCTCCGGTGGTGACCAGACTGATGCCGACATAGCCGGCAAGGGATGCCACTTCTCCGCCCAGCGGAGGTTTGTCAAGAAACCAGGAGTCCCAGGAACGCATGTGGCTGGAGTGCAGAGTGTCGTGATAGGGGGTCGTGCTGCTGCTTGCGGCAACAGTTTCTTCAAGAAGATCGGCAATGGGGGAGAAGATACCTGTGCGATTCACCTGCATCTTCAGGTTGTATAAAAATCCCTGGTGAAAAGCCCCTATTCCATTGCCATGACTGGAGAGATGGAGGGAAACCATGGCAGCAATGTCATAGCCTTCAACCAGTTCCCGAAAGGCATAGGCACTCTTCAGGTTCTTGAGATGTGTTTTGAGTTCTTTTTTTCGGCGTTTATTGGTCTTTATGGAAGCGGGAACAGCAGCCAGAAAGAGTTTGTGCTCATCGTCGCCCAGATCGTGAAAGCTGCTTCGCCAGCCCATCCTTTTGTAGAGCAACCGTGTTCTGGAGAGTTCATTAATATTTTTTTTCCTTTCTTCGCTCTTGTCGCTAGCCATTCGCAGAGTGTTGAGTCTGCGGGAGATATCATCCACGGAGAGTTTGATATAGTCGCTCATTGCCTCGCTGAGTACCGAGTCCCTTTCCATATCTTCGGTGAGGGGCCAGCTGAGCGATTCCAGAACGGCAAGATTGGCACTGGTTTGTTTCAGATCTTTTTTCAGCTGTTTTTTCTGTTTTTTTAAATATTTTGATTTGGAGTTGATGGACCAGATAAGATCTCGCATTCCGGCAAGGGATTCATTGTGACCACTTGTGGCAACGAAGAGCACCGATTTCTTTGGTGGATTTTTTCTCAGTCTGTCAATGGTCTGCAGCAGGGTGGCAATGGAGGCAGCTTCATCGGCGCCGGGTGCTTTGCCGGAAACAAAGGAGGAACTGTCGTAAAACGCCTCTATGACCAGTAGCTGTCTGGCAAGTTCCGGATCTGTGCCGGGAATAACAGTGTAAATATTTTCTGCGGTGATTTCCTGCCACTGAACCCGGCTGTTGATATTTACTTTTTCTGCAAGTAGACCGGGCGTGTCGGGAAGAGTTATTGGCAGAGTGGAGAGAAATTGTTGTAATCCCTGCTTTTCCATCCAGAAGCAGGGGAGCTGGATGGGAGTGAGCTCCTCTTTTTCCTGGAACATATATTTTGAATGTACATCCTGGGTGTTCAGGTAGATAATCGCCTTAACACCCAGTGCCGCCAGCTGCTGCCACCGTTGTCCGGAATCAAAATCCAACACCACCACAGCTCCGGAAAGGGGCAGTCCCTGCAGGTCTGACCAGGTGCCTGATTTTACGTAGTAGAGTGGGCCGCTCAAGGCACCATCTGTTGTTTCCGGGGTAATGGCATTATAGAAAAGGGTGTTGAGTGCAAGTGTTTTCCCATCTATCTGCAGGTTGGCGTCTTTCACCTTGCGTACAGTCAGGGCAAAACGGTAGGTTTCAGGGGTGAGTCCCATCTGCTGCAGCTGCGCTTTGATAAAAGCCGCACTTTCCCTGCTTCCTTCACTGCTGCCTGTTCTTTCGGAGAAACTGCTGAAGGTTTCTATCTGCTGTCGCAGGGACAGGGAGGGGACAGCTGCTGTTTTGGCAGAGACAGGGTAAAGAAAGAGAGCTGCAAGAAAAAACAGCAGTCCGGTTCTGTGGAGAGAAGAGGAAGACATGGTGCGTTACAGTGTCTGCAGGCAGATCAGCTGTTCATCCCTCCCGTATGAATTTCCAGTTCGTCCCGTTCCTGAATCTTCTCCACCTTTCCGTCCCGAATCCAGATAACCTGATCCGAGACGTTCAGCATTTTGAAATCATGGGTGGCTGAAATAACCGTTACCCCCTGGTTTGCACTCATCTCTTTTAAGAGAGAAATGACCTCTTCACCGGTTGCCAGGTCGAGGTTGCCGGTGGGTTCATCGGCAAGGATGATGGCGGGACTGTTTGCAAGGGCACGTGCCACGGCAACCCGCTGCTGCTGACCGCCGGAGAGCTCAGACGGCTTGTGGTTATGACGCCCTTCCAGCCCCACCTGCCTGAGCAGTTTCATGCCGCGTTCAGTGGAGGCTTCTCCCGGCATGCCGCCAAAGGTCATGGGCAGGGTGACGTTTTCCAGGGCTGTCATCACAGGAATCAGGTTGAATGTCTGAAAGATATAGCCGATCTTTCGGCAGCGAAGCCAGGCGAGTTCGTATGCGTCGAGTTGAGCAATATCCACTTCATCAATAAAGACCTTCCCCGCAGTTGGTTTGTCCAGTCCTCCTATCATGTTGAAGATAGTGGATTTTCCTGATCCAGATGGACCCATGATTGAGACATATTTACCGGTTTCAATGCTGAGGTCGATCCCTTTCAGGACCTTGACCACGATTTTCCCGAGATCAAAATCTTTTGTGACATCGGTTACCCGAACGATATTTTTTACACTCATATACTGAGGTCCTTCACCACCGCTTTGGAGATGGGCTACTGTTCTACACGCATTGCCTCAACGGGCTGCATCCGGGAGGCTATTATCGCCGGATACAAAACCCCAATGAGGCTGAGACTGATTCCAATAAGTACGGATGTTGCCATGGAGAGAACAAAAGACTGATAGGGAGGGGTGGCAAATGCCTCACTTCCGAAACGAAACCAGGCAGTGAGAACGGCAAACAGACCCCCGCCCAGAGCACCAATGACTGCCCCGGCAAAACCCTGCATGGCAGCTTCCATGACAAAGATACGAACGATAAAGCGGTCAAGTGCCCCCAGACATTTCATGGTGCCGATTTCCCGGAAGCGTTCGCTGACGGACATCAGCTGGGCATTAATAATGCCCACGATGCAGACCAGCATGGAGAGGGTGAGAATCCACCGCTGTTTGGGAGATGATGCGAGACTGGTATCTCCGGGGAGCACGTCATAGCCGCAGCGGATAAGGGTCTGGCACGTGGTGTTGTCACCGCTTGCAAGCATTCCATCTGCGATATTGATGCTGATTTGGGAAAATGCCAGAAAGGAAACGGCGAGAACCAGGGTTACAGTGGTGACGATGGAGCGAAAGAAGCGGGCACGGATTGATTTGTAGGCAATCTCCACGGATTTGCTCCAGGGCAGCACGATAAGGCGGCTCATACTGTAAATCCTTTTCGGGTCATCGTAGTGTTTTTTTTGTTTTCAGGATGAGGGTTTTGCTGCCAGCTGGTCTTTAATCACCTGGTACATGGTTTCCGGATGCAGGGGTTTGCTGATATAGTCATCCATGCCGGCATCAAGGCATTTTTGCCGATCACCCTGTATGGCATGGGCGGTCATGGCAATAATGGGGATATGGCCGCCTGTCAGTTTTTCGTGATCCCGAATGGCTTTGGTTGCCTGGTAGCCGTCCAGTTCAGGCATCTGTATGTCCATCAGTATAGCATCAAATGATTCTTTTTTGAAGCATTCAACTGCTTCACGTCCATTGGCAGCAGAAACAATGGTGATCCCCTTTTTTTCCAGGAGTGCTTTGGCAAGCAGCAGGTTGACAGTTTCATCTTCAGCAAGCAGAATAACCGCATCCTGAAACGGCGATCGCCGGTTGGATACTATTTCTTTTGTCTGTTTCATTGCTACACTGTCTTGCTCCGGGAGCTTGAAATGGCTGATAAACCAGAACGTCGTTCCTTTGTTTTTCTCACTGATAAGATGCAGCTTTCCACCCATCAGCCGGCAGAGTTGGCTGGAAATCGTAAGTCCCAGTCCTGTTCCGCCGTATTTTCGTGTGTGTGAGGTGTCCGCCTGGGTAAATGATTCAAAAACACGATCCTGTTCCTCTCTGGCAATTCCTATGCCGGTATCTTTTACTGCAAAGTAGAGGGTACAATGACCGTCCTGTATTTCCTCCAGGTGGATTATGAGGGAAACCGATCCGACCTGAGTAAATTTTAAGCCATTATTAACAAGATTTGTTAATATCTGCATCAGACGTGTGGGGTCTCCGATAAGTTTTTCGGGAATATCGGGAGCAAGGTAGCTGCGTAACTCCACCTTCTGGCTGTCTGCCTGGGGAGCCATTAGAAAAAAGAGTTCGTTTATTTTTTCCTCAAGGGAAAAAGGAATGGCTTCGAGCTGCAGCTTGCCCGCTTCGATTTTGGAAAAATCGAGTATACTGTTGATCACGTCAAGCAGTCTGGTGGTTGAACTGTCGACTATCTGCAGCTGTTGCCGCTGTTCCCGGGAAAGCTCACTGTTTAACAAAAGGTTCGTCATCCCCATAATACCGTTCATGGGAGTGCGGATCTCATGGCTCATGTTTGCCAGAAAATCACCCTTCGCCTTGTTGGCACTTTCCGCCTCATCCCTTGCCTGGATAAGAGACTTTTCCGTATTTTTACGCTGTTCGATCTCCTTTACCATTTTTGCTGTGAGCTGTCTTTCTGTGTTTTTTGAGATAAAATTTATGGTCAGCAGATAACCAAGGACGATGGAAAGAAACAGGACGGTGAGAACAGTCGGATAGACAGGCTGCTTTTTTTCAAGGGTGTATACATGCCAGCCGGGAAGATCAATCGGGGTCACTGCAACTCTGTAGGAAGTGTTGTCGAGCTGCACGTCATCTTCTGTGAGGTCAAAAGGGAGATCGGATAGCGGTTCGTTTCCAAACTGTCTGGATTGTATGAGTTTCTCCTTTTCCCGGGCGGGCAGAGGTCTGCCTGCATGAAAGAGCCACTGGTCGTATCCATTGGAAGTGGCGAAGACAATATCCGTATCAGAGAGCAGAAAGGAGATCCTGGGAGTATTATCGGTGAGTATGGCGGAGAGCTGTTCCATTCCCGATTTAATGACCACCACACCCACGACTGTTTCCTGATTGTCGCGTATGGGAGAGCTGAAATAGAGTCCGCGTTTATTGGTGGTTACTCCAAGGGCAGCGTAACAGTAACTGTGCCCTGCCATGGCGTTGCTAAAGTAGGGGCGGAAGCGGTAGTTGTTTCCCTGCAGTATGATGTCGTCGCTGGTGCTGGAGGCTGTTACCAGTCCTTCTTTATTCATCACATAGACAAAGGCTGCAGCAAGGATATCTCTTACAGCAGCTAACTCAGCGAGCAGTGCTTTTCCCGGCGCAGGTTCTTTCTGGAGGGCACTGCTGAGGATTTCAGGTCGTCTGCCCAGTTTCCGGGTGGCATTGGTGAACTGTTTTGTCAGAAGGGAATTGATATGGTCGGCGGTTGTTGCGGAGTGGCGGATATTATTTTTGATACTGTATATCTTTTGTCCCTGGAGGACAATGAGGAGCATAACCATAAAAACCAGCAGACAGTTGAGAAACAGGAAGAGGAGCTTCTTTCTCAGGGCATCATGGGTAGCGGCAATTCGAACTGGGTTTGTCATACCATGGTGATGAGCAGATTTTTCCGGTGCCGGAGTGAGCTGAATGATTGTCTCGGTGGATCATCTCCTGCAAGCATATCGTGTTCCCTGTGGACTTGTCAATGAATACGATTCCCAGTTTTTAATGAAAAAAAAGGGAAGACCTGTCAAGGTCTTCCCTGATATAAAAAGGCAATGGGGATGATAGTGTTTTCCGGTCTGTGTTTATTTTAAAATCTTACTGATATTACCGATGTTTTTCACTGTGTCGATCTTGTCTTTTACTGCAGAGACCTCTTTGACTCCCGGTACATCGTCAATGATGCTCTTTCCGCTCTCTTCAATATCACCCATCCCTTTTTTAAAGGAAGAGATCGCCTTACCAAGACCGGAGCCCAGTTCGGGGAGTTTTTTACCGCCGAAGACAAGTACGGCAATGCCCAGGATTACGATAAGTTCCGGTGTTCCAAGTCCAAACATGGGTGGTTCTCCTGTTGAGGGAAAAGGCTGCCTGAATGGGGACGATCAGGTGGCAGAATCGTCTTTCGATTCGTCGTCGATAGATTTTGTCTCTTCTTTTTTGGTAGCATCTTTGAAATTTTTGATCCCCTTTCCAATTCCTGACCCAATTTCAGGCAGTTTGCCTGCTCCGAAAATAATAACAATGATGACCAGAATAACTATCAGCTCCGGCATACCAAGTCCAAACATAGCAATCCTCTATATAAAAATGGAATAATAAAACGCGATTTCCATTAAAGCACAGGTAAGCTGGATCTGATGCAGGGCTGATCTCCTGCGGTTCCATTTCGCATTTACCTGAGCTTCAATGGTAATCATGTAATAAAAATACAGTTACAACCTGCAAACGACCAATATCGACACTGAACGACAAGCCGGCAGCAGCTCTCTGCAGATAATTCCCTGTGAATGAAACAGGAACGTATCCGTAAACAAATAAATGTAGAGCAGTCGGCATGGAATGTCAATCTTTTCCATATCGGGAGATCGTTTGAGCAATGCTTCGCATTGTATCAAGGATCTCTGCCTCGTCCAGGGTGAGCAGTGTACGATTTTCCATAAGCAGTTGTCCGTTCACAACAGAGTGCAGCACATCAGCCCCGCGGGCGGCATAGACCAGATGGGAAGGGATGTTGTAGAGGGGGGTGAGGTGGGGCTGGTTCATGTCAAGTACAATGAGATCCGCCTTTTTGCCAACAGCAAGTGTACCGCAGGTCTTGTCTGCCAGAAGTGCTTCTGCTCCGCCAAGGGTGGCTGCCGAAAGGGTCTGCTCAGCGGTCATGGCAGTGGGATCCATGCGGGCCGCTTTATGTACTTTGGCGACGGTGTTCATCTCGCCGAACATATCCACATCGTTATTGGAGGCGGCACCGTCTGTACCGATTGACACCAAAACGCCGGCATTGAGCATTTTTACCACCGGTGCAGTGCCGGATGCGAGTTTCATGTTGGATTCCTGACAGTGGGAGACTTTGACCTTTCGTTCCGCAAGGAGCTCTATCTCTGCATCTGTTACCATGACGCAATGGGCGGCAAGGGTCTTTTCACCCAGTAGTCCAAGTTTGTCCAGGTGTTCAACCGGGCTGCAGCTGAAGCGCTCCCGGCAGGTGTCGATCTCCGCCTGATTCTCTGCGAGGTGAATGATATAAAGACTGTTGTGATCTGCAGCTGTTTGCCCCAGTCGGCTGAGTAGTTCGGGAGAACAGGTGTAGACGGCATGGGGATCGGTGGTTATGGAGATAAGCGGATGGTCTGCATAGTGCTGAAAGAGTTCTTCCATATAGGCAAAACCATTTTCCAGCTCACCGTAACATGGAGAGGGAAAATCATAGAGCACTTCCCCTATCCATGCCCGCATTCCGGACTTCTCGGTTGCCCGTGCCACTTCTTTTGAGAAAAGATACATGTCGCAGAAGGAGGTCGTGCCCGATTTAATCATTTCAGCAAGGGAGAGCAGGCTTGACTGGTAAATCATCTCCGGTGTCCAGCGGGTCTCCACGGGGAAGATATGTTTCTCCAGCCAGGTCATCAGGGGGAGATCATCGGCAAGCCCCCGAAAGGCAGCCATGGGGGCATGGGTATGGGTATTGATCAGCCCGGGCATGATAAGACCGTGGTCGGTATGAATACGGGTGCGGGCAGTATGGCGTGCGAGGATATCATCTTTGCTGCCAATAGCCATGATGGTATCTCCTGTGACGGCAACGGCTGCGTCAAGGAGCACATTCTCCTGTTTGTTGTCGGGGAGGAGATACTTTCCGGAGAGAATAAGGTCGCACTGTTCTGAAGTCATGTCAGGTGTTGTCTTGAGTTGATGGTGACGGAAGTGTGTAAATTGTATTAAGCATTAATGCATGAGTTAAGCATAGTAGCTTGGGCTGGATTAGACAATGCAAAAAACAGCCGGCTGCTCCACTGTCTGTATGATAAAAAAAGATCAATACGGGAAGGAGTGTCGGGGCAGGGGCGGGCAGATTATGAAGGGATGTTTGGCAGGATTTCCAGGAGGAGTTGTGCGAGGCGGGTGCCGGCAGCTTGAGCGGCAGCAATGATATCTTCCAGGATAATGGGCTGGAAGTTGTCCGGATCGTTGATGTTGGAGACAACCGAGAGGCCGAGAACGTCCATGCCGGCATGTTTTGCCACGATGACCTCGGGGATGGACGACATGCCCACGGCATCGGCACCGCTGTCACGCAGCCATCTGGTTTCCGCAGGGGTCTCAAGACTGGGACCGGGGATGCAGACGTATACTCCGCTGATGACATTTGGTATCTTGCAGCGGTCAGCACTGTCAAGGACAAGCTTGATGAGTCCCGGGTGGTACGGTGTGGAGAGATCAGGGAACCGGGGACCCCATTCATCAATATTCTCTCCGCGTAAGGGGTTCTCGCCCAGGAAATACAGATGGTCGCGAAAAACCATGATTGACCCGGGTTTGTAGAGCGGGTTCAGTCCGCCTGCAGCATTGGTGAGGATAAGGGTCTTTGCCCCAAGGAGGGAGAGAACGCGGATGGGGAAGGCCACTTCCCGGGTGGAATAGCCTTCGTAAAAGTGAAATCTTCCCTGCAGGACTGCAGCCTTTCTACCATTAACTTCAGCAAAAAGAAGTCTGCCGCTGTGACTGCTGACGGTGGATTCCGGGAAATGGGGAAGGTCTGTGTAGGGAAAAACGGCTTCTGCCCGCAGGCTGTCAGCAAAATCGCCCAGCCCGGTTCCCAGCTGGATGACGATATCAGGGGGAAAGGGGGCTTTTTTCTGCAGCCAGGCGACACATTCATCAACCTGTTTTTTGTATTCCCCCATTTCAGCCATGATGTCTGCTACTGATGCCGGGCGTGGTCTCTGACAAAATCCTGAATCAGGTTTCTGTCGCTGTCCATCAGCTCGCACCGGGATTCTTTGCCGAGTATCTCAGTAATTGCGGACGGCAGTTCCAGTGATTTGCCGATACTCTTTTCCACAGTCTCACCGAATTTTGCCGGATGGGCAGTGGCAAGGCAGCAGATGGGAATCCCCTGCTCCTGATGCTGCAGGGCACAGTGGACACCGACTGCGGTATGCGGATCCATGATGTACCCGTATTCACGGTAGAAATCGCCGATGGTCTGTTCCACCTCTTCTTCTGTGGAGGAGGATGCGGTGAAGTCCCGCTGGATCTGTACCAGAAAGTCGGTAAGATCAATACTGCCGGTTTCCGCAAACTGTTCCATTGTCTGTTTGATTTTGTGCGGTTCTTTATCCAGCAGATAATAGAGGTAGCGTTCGAAGTTTGATGCCGACTGGATATCCATGGATGGACTGGAGGTGACAGCAACTTCCCCTAGAGAGTAATCGCCGCTGGTCACCATTCGGGTAAGGATATCGTTGGCATTGGTTGCCAGCAGCAGTTTGCGGATAGAGCCTTCGGGAAGCATCCGTTTTGCGATGAAGCCTGCAAAGATGTCACCAAAGTTACCAGTGGGGACGGAGAAATCAGTTGCCTTGTCATTTTCATGATTGTTAATATGCAGGCATGCGGACACATAATACACAACCTGGGCAAGCACCCGTGCCCAGTTTATGGAGTTGATTGCGCCAAGGTTATATTCTTCTTTAAATTTCAGGTCGTTAAAGATGGATTTGACAATGGCCTGACCATCGTCAAAGGTTCCGCGGATAGCAATGTTGAAGACATTGCTATCGGTGACGGTGGTCATCTGTTTTTCCTGCACCTCGCTCACACGCTGATGGGGGTGGAGAATGAAGATGTTGATCCGTTCTTTACCACGGACACCGTAGATGGCAGCACTGCCGGTATCACCCGATGTTGCCCCGACGATGTTCATCACCGTATCGTCCCGTTCAAGGAGATACTCGAAGAGATTCCCCAGAAACTGCAGGGCGATGTCTTTGAAGGCGAGGGTGGGTCCATGAAAGAGTTCCATGATATGCAGCGGTCCCTGATGGACAATGGGGATGACGTCATCGGTATCAAAGGAGGCGTAGGAACGATTAATAAGATTGCGCAGATCCGCCTCCGGAATGTCATCAATAAAGCGGGACATGATCTCGAAGGCGAGCTCCGGGTAGGAGAGATCTTTCCAGGCGGCAAAGGTTTCACTGCCGATCCGGGGAATGGCGCGTGGTAGAAGGAGACCCCCGTCATCGGCAAGTCCCATCATCACGGCTTCGGTAAAGGAAATGGGCTCGATTCCGCCTCGTGTGCTGATATACTGCATACTTAGACCTCGTCTAGTTCCACTTTTGCTGCATCGTGCCAGAGTCCTTCAAGATCATAAAAGGCACGCTGCTCATGGTAGAAAATATGAACTACTACATCGTCAAAGTCAAGAAGAACCCACATTCCGTCCTGGATTCCTTCCGCTTTGGCGGCGCTGATTCGTTTGGAACGCATTGCTCCTTCAAGTGCTTCTGCAAGACCCTGAACGTGGCGGGTGGAACGTCCGCTCATGATCAGAAAGTAGTCGGCAAAGGAGGCGAGTCCGCGTACGTCAAGGATAATCAGATCTTCGGCTTTTGAGTCCAGGGCCGCCCTGGCACAGATTTTCACCCGTTCCAGACCGCTTTTCTCCTGTATTTCTTTTTTTAACTGTTTCATGATGGCTAAGAATGCACATAAGCAGAGTGCATGGACTTATTTTTCCTTTTTTTTCTTTTTGCGGGGTGGAAATTCAAAGCTGATCTTCCCCGTTTTGTTCATCAGCAGATAGGCATCAAAGGGTCGTTTCTTTTTAGAGATAAATTTGGTGATAAGCTCAGTCTTGCCGTTTTCAAGGAGCTGGCGGATATGATCCGGGGTGATTTCCCGGGCAAGGATCATTTTGCTGATCTGCAGCCCTTTTTTCTGATCACCATCCAGCCGGGATGCAGACATATAAGCAGCGGGTGTCTCGAAAACAGGTGTTCCGTCGGTGGGTGAATTGCCAAGGGAAGGACTCTTTTTTATCGCATCGATATCAAGATCTTCAATGGAATCGGCAAAGAGAAAATCTATCTTGTTGTTTTTCAGCCGAACAGAGGCGGTAAAGGGTTTTCCCCTTTTGCTTCTGAAATCGCTGTAAGGACCGAGTGTCTTTCCTTCAATAATGTCCACAATTTCCTGCTGACTCATGATTCTGCCGCCCAGGATCTTTCTGATAGTGATCTTTTCATCTTCAGAGATATAGGCGGTGGGTGTCTCCATAAAACGGATGCCGGCAGCGGGGCTGAAAGCGGCCTCTTTGTGGGGGGGATTTTTTTCAAAGGCACGGACCTGGGAGATAATATGTTCTGTAAGGGTCCGGATCTCCGCCATGAATTTTTCGCGGGTAAATTTTCCGTGCAGGATCTGGTTGAGTTTAAATTCCCATTCGCCGGTCATCTGCGGCGATGCCAGCACGTCTATTTTCAGGGCTTCAAGCAGGGCGAGCAGTTCAAACGCCTTGCCCGTTGGTGTCAGCTCTTTTCCTTCCCGAACGATATATTTCTCTTTAAGGAGTTTTTCGATAATGGCAGCACGGGTGGCAGGAGTTCCCAGTCCCCTTTCCTTCATGGCCTCGGCAAGCTCTTCATCTTCTATGAATTTTCCGGAATGTTCCATGGCAGAGAGAAGTGTGGCCTCGTTAAAGCGGGGCGGCGGCTTTGTCTCTGATTTGTCCTTGTCGATTTCATGGCAGAGAACATCCGCACCGTCTGGAATCGGGGCCAGCAGTTTGTCTGTTTCCTGACTGCCGCTCCCCTGATAGATGATCTTCCAACCGGGATCGGTCTGGATTTTTCCCTCTGTGAGAAAGGTTTCTTCACTCACCACCGAAAGTCTTCTGGTGTTCAGGTATCTCGCAGGCGGAAAAAACACAGCAAGGAAACGCTGAACGACAAGCGTGTAGATTTTCTGTTCCGGTTCACTGAGTGATTTCGGAAGGGTAGTGGTGGGGATGATGGCGTGATGATCCGAGATTTTTTTGTTATTAAAGATCCGCTTGTCTTTTTTGATATATCCTTTGGCAAGAGCAGTTTTTGCATGTTCAGCAAGTTGCCATTTTTCCTGCTCTTTCACCGTGTTGGTCACTGTATCCAGATAATCTTCGGGAAGATGACGACTGTCGGTTCTTGGATAGGTGAGCACCTTGTGGCGTTCGTAGAGTGACTGGGCAAGGGCTAACGTGTTTTTTGCCGAAAATCCGAACCGACCGTTTGCCTCACGCTGCAGGGATGTGAGGTCAAAAAGAGCGGGGGAACGCTGGCTGGATTTTTTGCTTGTTTCCGTGACAAGCGCCCCTTTCCCGGTGCATTTGGCAAGCAGTTCGTCAGCCTGGTTTTCATCCCATATTCTGTCTGCCCGCCCATGTTCGTCCTTCCTGTCTTTTTTCCAGGCGGGGTCTATCCATTTTCCTTTGTAACTGCCGTCGTTAAAAGTGAATGTCGCCTGCAGGGTAAAAAAGTCTTTTGGTTGAAAAGAGAGGCGACGCTGTTCACGCTTTACGAGCAGGGAAAGGGTCGGCGTCTGCACCCTTCCGCAGGAGGTAAGAAAAAAACCGCCTTTTCTGGAGTTGAATCCCGTCAGAGCCCGGGTGGCATTAAGCCCGATCAGCCAATCTGATTCGGAACGACAAAGAGCTGCATCTTCAAGCAGCTGCATCTCGCTGTTGTCACGCAGATGGGCAAAGCCGTCTTTGATGGCATCTTTTGTCATGGACTGCAGCCACAGACGTTTGAAGCTCTTTCTGGCAACGGATTTGTTCCAGACGTAGCGCAGGATATATTTAAATATCAGCTCGCCCTCACGTCCGGCATCACAGCCGTTTACGATTTCTGTCACATCCCGCCTGCGGATAAGCTTCTGCAGGGCATTCAACTGCCCTTTGGTGCCGGAAAGTCCTTTTAAGGGAAACTCTTCGGGGATAATGGGCAGGTTGGCAAGGGACCAGCTTTTGTATTTGGGGTCGATCTCTTCGGGGTATTGGATGGCAACCAGGTGACCAATTGCATAGGAGACGATATAGTCGTCGCTTTCAAAGTGCGTTTTGGATTTTGTGAATTTCCCGGGGAGAACCCTGGTAAGATCTGCCGCAACGCTAGGTTTCTCAGCTATTATAAGTGTTTTATCGGTCATGGTGTCCTGCAGGGCTGTGAACAAAATTCAGTGGGGACTCATGCCCGTGCAGAAAAAAGAGGGTGATGCCCGTATGGTCTTCTGCCTGTCTCATATGAACGGGAAGGCCGCTGACCTGAACTGTTCTATCTTCTGATTGATGCATTTTCACCTGATTTTAGGATGTTGTTTGTTTTGTGTTCTGTTTGTGATTCAGTTTTTTGTGAAATTGCAAGAATCAAAACAGGAGCTGTTATATTAGAACATAACTCCCTTTGTCAATCGCTTTTGTGGGAAAAATATTTTCATTATTCGTTATAAGAGGCCCTTGTGAACCGGTGCCTACGTTACCAACTCATTGAAATAAAATGCTAATTCCTGCCACTGGCGGAGGGCTGCAATCCTGCCTGGGGTGTCGGCTATTTCTTGACAGATGTTCCACTTTATGTTCTATTGTCTTTGGAACGGGATGTATGCGGGTGTAGCTCAGTTGGTAGAGTACAAGCTTCCCAAGCTTGGGGTCGCGAGTTCGAACCTCGTCGCCCGCTCCAGTGTTAAAGTGTTGGTGGTTGTTCCATCGATGCGATACCACGACCCAGAGGGGTCAGTGGCTTATGAAAGTGGGCTCTGCCCGCTTTTTTTTATGCTTACACATTTTAACGTGTTTGGGTATGAGTGATTACGTAACAGAGAAGGTACAGGCATTTGCACAGAGTCTGCTTCCCGGAATGGGGCTTGAACTGGTTGAGGTTCAATATCGCCGGGAAGGGGAAGGCTGGGTGCTGCGTCTCTTTATTGATGGCCCCGAGGGGGTCGGTGTTGATCACTGTGCCGGAGTAAGCCGTGAAGTAAGTGATTTTCTCGATGTTGAGGATCTGATTTCCCATGCCTATCAGCTTGAAGTGTCGTCGCCTGGTCTTGAGCGCCGGTTGCGTGACACTGCTGACTTTAAACGGTATGCGGGGAAGAAAGCACGTATCAAGGTGCGCAATCCCGTCGACGGGCAGAAAGTATTTATCGGGTTGATAGGTGAGGCTGACGAAGAGGCTGTTGAGCTGTCTCTTGAAGACGGCTCGCGCTGTCGCATTGAAATGCATCAGATACGTAAAGCCAGGTTAAGTTTGTAACGGCTTTCCAAAACGAAAAAGAGTACACAAATTAAAAACTCTCAACAATGGTAATCCCGGAGTTGGATCGGGGATGAACTGTTTTTATGGGGAACGAGCATGTTATCGGATTTAAAACGCATCATTGATCAGATCTGCCGGGATCGTGGTTTTGATAAAAAACTTCTGATTGAGGCCATTGAAGAAGCTGTGCAGTCTGCTGCTAAAAAGAAGCTCGGAAGCAGGCGTGATATCGAAGTGCGCTTTAATGAGGAATTTGGTGAGGTTGAAGTTTTCCAGTTTCGCAGCGTGGTGGAAACGGTGGAGGATGAACAGACCGAAATAGCCCTTGCAGAAGCAATACAGCTCGACCCTGAAGTGCAGCTCGAAGATGAGCTTGGCGAGAAGATGGAAAATATTGAGGATCTCGGGCGGATTGCCGCCCAGTCAGCCAAGCAGGTTATCATTCACAAGATGAAGGATGCGGAGCGCGATGTTATCTTCGATATGTTTAAGGATCGAAAGGGTGAGATTGTGGGTGGTATTGTCCAGCGTTTTGAACGGGGCAATATGATCGTTAATCTCGGACGTACAGATGCCATTCTGCCCCGGGATCAGCAGATCCCCAAACGCTCTTTTAAACAGGGTGACAGGATTCGGGCGTATCTCCTGGATGTTCGGCAGGAGAGCCGGAATTCCCAGTTACTTCTGTCCCGCACCTGTGATGAATTCCTGGCAAAATTATTTTCCATGGAAGTTCCCGAAATTGCAGAAGGAATCGTGAAGATAATGGGCGTCAGCAGGGAGCCGGGCTTTCGTGCCAAGATCGCTGTCAGTTCAACGGAAACCGATGTTGATCCGGTGGGTGCCTGTGTGGGAATGAAGGGGTCGCGTGTCCAGAATGTGGTTCAGGAGCTGCAGGGTGAGCGTATTGATATTGTCCCCTGGCACCCGGATCCTGCCAAATATGTTTATAATGCCCTGGCACCTGCCCATGTCTCCATGGTTATGGTTGACGAAGATGAGCATTCGCTTTTCGTGGTCGTGCCCAACGATCAGCTCTCACTTGCCATTGGACGTCAGGGACAGAATGTACGGCTTGCCTCCAAACTGCTGGGCTGGCGGATTGATGTGAAGAGTGAACAGCGGTACGCCAATCTTGAAGATCCCAGGTACCAGTCACTGCTTGCCGTCAAGGGGATTGAAGAAGCCCTCGCCGACCAGTTGCTTGCCCGGGGAGTTTTTTCCATTGAAAAGCTGGCGGCTGCAACTGTTGAAGATTTGATAGTTATCCGCTCTGTTGATGAAGAATTTGCCCGGTATCTTATTGATACGGCAGCCCGGATGATTGCAGATGGACTGGGAACTGTTGGAGAGACGGCTGACGGTACGGTTAGCCCTGCGGAAGATGCGGCAACAGAAGAGAGTGGTGCAGTGGAAGCGGTGACCGAAGAACATCCTGAAGAAGTTACTGAATCTGTTGAATCTGCTGAAGCCATTGAAGGAAATGAGACTGGAAAAGCTGAGGAAGCGGCAGTGGCAGAGTCTGCTGCAGAGGAATTGCCGGCGGAAGATGAGTCGGCCGCGAAATAGAAGACCGCTGCGCACATGCGTAGTGTGCCGCCGGCAGTTTGAAAAAAACGAACTGAGGCGGTTTGTCTGGGAGCATGATACAGGCAGGGAACTGCTGGATGCTGAAAAGACACTGCCTGGAAGGGGCGTGTACTGTTGTTTGGAAGAAGCGTGTGCCACACGTTTCAGCAAGCGGAAATATAGCTGGAAAAGAGCTTTTCGATTGAAAGGTTAATCCCGATGAATGGGAATCAGAGCAGGATATACAGGAGTAAGGAATGAGCAGGGTCAGGGTATATGAATTAGCGAAAGAAGCTGGCATGAGCAGCAAGGCTTTAGCTGAAAAGCTGATTGAGCAGGGATATGATGTCAAGGGCCATAGCTCAACGGTTGACGAGGAAACAGCTGAAAAAATACGTACCACAATGCTGAAAAATTCTGATTCTGAACTGGTTGAAAAACGGATCGACAGCAAATCCAGCAAGAGTGGAACAACGGTTATTCGTCGTCGGGCAACGGTCATCCGCAGGCCAAAGAAAAAGGTCGTGGAGGAAACGCCCCCCGAAGAAGAGAGTGTGCAGGAGGACGCTGCACCTGAATCACCGGCAGAGACAGCAGCTGTTGAACAGCCTGTGGCAAAAGCGGAGGAAAGCATTGAGGTCAAAGCATCTGAGACAGATACAGAACCGAAAGAGACTGCCGCCGAAAATGAAGAAGCCGAAGGTAAATCTGAATCTGAAT